>JACMMY010000051.1 GCA_014378805.1 Moraxellaceae bacterium | reverse complement strand
ACAGCGCATCGAAAGGTGGCGTGGTTGGCATGACTTTACCGATTGCACGTGACTTGGCGTCATACGGAATTCGTGTCAATACGATTGTCCCAGGTTTGATCCATACACCGTTGTTTGACAGCTTAGAACAAAATGTCGTCGATGGCTTATCCGCAACTGTGCTTAATCCAAAGCGTTTAGGAACTCCAGATGAAATTGCTCATACTGCGGTTTATATCGTTGAAAATGGGTATGTGAATGGCGAATGTATTCGAGTCGATGGCGGTATTCGTATGCAACCGCGTTAAGCGTCTGCTTTCGTTGTGTAGCCCGAATGGGTTTGGCAACGGCGAAGGATTGTTTGAAAAATGAATCCCCTAAAATAAGGGGATTCATTTTTAAATTTGAAGTCAGGGTGATTTTTCTTGTTTTTGAATCACTGTTACGCACTTCAAAGAGCTGAGTGATCACTTTGATAAAACAATATGCATCTCCGCACGAATGTCTTTTGTTTGCCGCGAACCTATTATTGATACTCAGCCTTTTTGTTCTTAGACAAAAAACCTCCCTAAACCTTTAAAAGAAGGAGATTGGGAGGGAATTTGCTTATGATGTCATTAACCCTTCCAGTTATCCTTCAAATCCAAAATACGATTAAATACAGGAAGAGTAGTTGTGTGATCCTTTTCATCGGCAATGAAATAACCTTCACGCTCAAACTGGAAGCGATCACCGTTATTTGCCTGCGCAAGTGATGGCTCAACAATCGCTTGCAGAATCGTTTGTGATCCAGTATTCACGTTTTGCATAAAATCATCGCCTTCTTCTGGATCAGCATGCGTAAACAAGCGATCATAAATACGAACTTCGGCAGGAATACCTGCACTTGCAGAAACCCATTGAATCACGCCTTTGACTTTACGTCCTTCAGGGTTTTTTCCCAAAGTATCTGGATCAATCGAACATTGCAGTTCAATCACATTGCCCACAGTATCTTTAACGACTTCGTCACAGCGAATGACATAAGCATGACGCAGACGAACTTCACCACCCGGAATCAGACGTTTAAAGCCTTTTGGTGGCTCTTCTTCAAAGTCAGCGCGATCAATGTAAATTTCTTGCGTTAGCGGAATTTCACGTTCACCTAAATCGACGTTTGGATGACGCGCATGTTTTAACGTCATGGCGCTCGGTAAATTAGTTAATGTCACTTTCAATGGACGCAAAACCGCCATGCCACGTGGTGCGACGTTTTCAATTGATTGGCGAATACAGAACTCAAGTAAGCCAACATCAACCACGCCATCGTTTTTACTGACGCCAGTACGTTGGCAAAAATCACGTAGACCTTCAGGTGTAAAGCCGCGACGACGCATCCCTGCAACCGTAGGCATACGCGGATCATCCCAACCAGCCACAACGCCATCATCAACCAGCTTTTTTAGTTTACGTTTACTGGTGAGCGTGTAATCGACATTCAAACGTGAAAATTCGATCTGACGCGGCTTCGCCGCGGTATTAACTTTATCAATGACCCACTCATAAAACGGACGATGATCTTCAAATTCCAGCGTACAAAGTGAATGGGTAATGCCTTCAATCGCATCACCCAATGGATGCGCGTAATCGTACATCGGGTAAATCACCCAATCCTTACCAGTCTGATGATGTTCAACTTTCAGGATGCGATAAAGCACTGGATCGCGCATATGGACGTTCGGGCTTGCCATGTCAATTTTAGCTCGAAGCACAGCCGCGCCAGCATCAAACTCACCATTTTTCATTTTGCTAAACAGTGCGATGTTTTCTTCAACGGTTTGATCACGATAAGGTGAGTTTGTGCCAGGTTGTGTAAAGTCACCACGATTTAAACGAATTTGTTCAATAGTTTGCTGATCAACATAAGCATCGCCTTGTTTGATCAGTTTTACAGCCCAATCATACAGTTGACCAAAATAGCTCGATGCATGACGGATTTCACCGTTCCAATTGAAACCAAGCCATTTCACATCTTTTTCAATATTATCAATGTATTCTTGTTCTTCTGCAGCTGGATTGGTGTCATCTAAACGTAGGTTACAAAGTCCGTTGTTTTCAGTCGCAATACCAAAGTTCAAGCAAATTGATTTCACATGACCTAAATGCAGATATCCGTTCGGTTCAGGCGGGAAGCGCGTCACAATTTGATTGTGTTTACCCGTTGCTAAGTCGTCGGCGATGATTGCACGAATAAAATCCAAGCCTGCGGTCTGGTCTTTTGCAGATTGATCATTGCCTAGCTGTACTTGATTAACAGTTGAATGGGTTGGTGTAACAGCAGTCGATTTTGGCAGATCAGTTGGATTCATAATACAGATCACTTTGGACAAAGAATAAAGATAAAAATACGATAACGCTTTAAAACATATAACAGAGCACAATGACATAAAACGACAGACAGCGTATCGTTTATATCTCATAATATGCAGCGCTGCTTATATCTTGTGCAGACTGTCGGCTAAATTACACAATTATGGTAAATCGCTGTAAATAATTGCAAGTTTTGCTTGCCGCATAGTCTACCGTTTGATTACCCTAGCCTCAACCAATCCCGACCTCTTTTTGGAGTAATAACTCATGGATCATCCACAAGTTGCCTTTGATACTACCGCTGGTACGATCGTTATCGAATTGAATCAAGAAAAAGCACCTAAAACTGTAGCTAACTTCTTGGCTTATGTTGCTAGTGGTCATTATGACGGTGTAATTTTTCATCGCGTCATCAAAGATTTTATGATTCAAACGGGTGGTTTTGATACGGACTTCCGTGAAAAATCAGCACCGAATAAAGTCATCAACGAAGCGGACAATGGCTTGAAAAACGAAGAAGGCACGATTGCAATGGCGCGCACCAGCGATCCACAATCTGCAAGTGCACAATTCTTTATCAATGCTAAAAACAACACATTCCTTAACTACACCAGCAAAACACCACAAGGCTGGGGTTATGCAGTGTTTGGTAAAGTAATTTCAGGTATGGACGTTGTGAAGCAAATTGAAAACGTTAAAACTTCAAACAAAAACGGTCATGGCGATGTACCTGTCGTGAACGTTGTCATCAACAAAGCAACTTTGTTGGCAGCGAAGTAATCGTTTACATAAACGAGTTATAGGATTGCATGCAGTATTTGCATCAGTTTTAGATTAAAATAAGCAGCCTTCGGGCTGCTTATTTTTTAGTAAAGAATATTTTGCACTAAGAATATCAATATGTTGTTAAATCACACTATTTGTTGAATCATCAAATCTATGAAAACTCTTTTTATTTCCGACCTACATCTCGCTAATGATCAACCCCGTTTAACCGAAGGTTTTTTAGCACTGATAGATCGCTATGGTTCTGAAATTAATACCTTATATATTCTTGGTGATTGGTTTGAGTCATGGGTTGGTGATGATGATGATGATGATCCTTGGTTGAATACCATTACTGAGCCGTTAAAAACATTAAAGGCGCGTGGTGTTTCAATTTGGGTGCAGCATGGCAATCGTGATTTTGTGCTTGGGCAGGATTTTTTAGATCGTTTTGGCGGTCAGTTATTGCCTGAGCGGATTACCTTGGTTGAGCATGGCGTATCGTTGCGAATTGAGCATGGTGATGCACTCTGTTTATCTGATGCGGGTTATCAAGCTTTCCGTAAAATGAGCCGTGATCCAGCATGGCAAGCAACCGCTTTGGCACAACCTT
>JACMMY010000007.1 GCA_014378805.1 Moraxellaceae bacterium | reverse complement strand
TGCCAAATCAAGCGCAGCCGAACCGCAGCGGCGGATTTGCGCGCCAGCTTCAGTCACCGCTAACAATGAGGCAAAGTGTTCCTTTGCAAAGCTTTTCACTTCTCCAGCACGCTCAACACGGTAAGGATGCCCAATTGCAAAATTGGCACCCCCTAAAGTCGTTTGCTCAGTCACGCGAAGACGACGTTGGTTGAGTACAGCACCACGTCCACGGCTCGCGGTGAACATTTCATCGCGAACCGGATCATAGATCACACCGTGCTCGGTCACGCCTTTATATTGAACTGCAATCGAAATACAGAAATGAGGTAGGCCTTGAACAAAATTGGTTGTGCCATCGAGCGGATCAATGATCCAGCACCAATCAGGATCTTTTCCTTCTTGAAGGCCTTCTTCCTCGCCGAGAAAGCTATGTGTTGGGTAGCTCTTACGCAGTGTGCTAATCAACAGACTTTCTGCATAACGGTCTACACGAGTGACCAAACTGGTCAGCCCCGAAACACCTTTAGTCTCAACTTGAAGGTCAATTTTATGGCGATTTTGATGCGCCTTAAGAATTTCACTGCCGACCAATTGCGCTGCGCGCGTCGCCATCACCACCATTGGTTCCATTTACCATCACTCTTTTAGGCTTGTCTATATGAAGCGAAGTATTCTAACGTAAATCTCACCCACAGGGCTAGAAAACCGTTAAAAAAGCATCTGACTCACCAAGTGCCAGATCACCACTTCACGAATTCTTTGTTTATCCAAATACTTTAGTGCAAAATTTTTGTATCGATTGAGCAATACCTCCTGCATCTAAACCTTCATTTTTCAACATATCGCCGTGTTCGCCGTGCGCTAGAAAGCGATCAGACAAACCGAGGTTCATGACAGGTTTTACAATGAATAATTGATGCAAAGCTTCGTTAACTGCACTTCCCGCTCCGCCCATGACCACATGCTCTTCAATCGTGACAAAGGCATGATGCGTCATTGCAAGACTGTGCAACAACTCTAGATCAAGTGGCTTAATAAAGCGCATATTGACCACAGTGACAGCCAAGCCAGTACTTGCGATGTGTTCAGCAGCATCAAGCGTCGCTTTGACACGACTACCAAACGCAAGCAATGCGATTTTTTGTGAACTTGTATCATTAAACGTTGCCAGCACTTGAGCTTTACCGATTGGCAATGCAGTAAAGGCTTCCTCTATTTGACTCCCTAAACCTGCACCACGCGGATAACGTACCGCCGCTGGGCCTGCATGCTGATACGCTGTATGCAGCATTTGGCGACATTCATTTTCGTCTTTTGGTGCCATCAACACTAAATTAGGCAATGTCCTCATAAAAGCATAGTCAAACGTCCCAGCATGAGTTGCACCATCCTCACCCACCAAACCGGCTCGGTCAATACCAAACGTCACATCCAGATTTTGCAAACAAATATCATGCACTAACTGATCATAACCGCGTTGTAAAAAGGTCGAATAAATCGCGACAACAGGTTTGACCCCCTCACATGCCATGCCCGCAGCCAAAGTTAATGCATGTTGCTCGGCAATCGCGACATCAAAGAAACGCTCTGGATAGCGTTTAGAAAACTCAACCATACCAGAGCCTTCGCACATCGCGGGCGTAATCGCGAGCAGCTTTGGATCAAGTGCTGCTTGATCACAAAGGAACTGACCAAAAATATCCGAATATTTAACAGGCTTATGCGATGCATGCTTCGTGCTGATTGCACCTAACTTATTAACACCGAGCTTGGCTATGGCGTGATAGCCGATTTGGTCTTGTTCGGCTGGCGTAAAACCCTTGCCTTTGGTGGTGTAAACATGCAGCAAACGACAGCCTTTACGATCTTTTAACGCATGAAGCACCCTTAAAAGTTCTGTAAGGTCATGCCCATCGACTGGACCAAAATATTCGAATCCAATCGCTTTAAATAAATTATCAGTGTTGTCGCTGATGTGATCGGGCGTCGGTTTGCGCGCACGAAAAGACCATTCTGGACGCTGACGAATCTCTGGGGAACCATCATCATTGACGTGGACGTATTGTCCGTTCTGCCATAATCCCGATAAGTGCTGCGATAAACCGCCAACACTTCCCGAAATAGACATATCATTATCATTTAAAATAACAAGTAAATCAGCATGATGCTGTACTGCATCATTCATCGCTTCAAACGCCATTCCTGCCGTCATTGCCCCATCGCCAATCACACACGCAACGCGTGCAAGCGGGAGTTGGGCTGGAGATTGCTGGTACTGATAACGCAGAGCCAAAGCCATTCCCAATGCAGCAGATATTGATGTTGAGGAATGTCCGACACCAAAAGTATCGTACTCCGATTCATCTCGCGCAGGAAACGCAGCAAGGCCGAATTTACTTCGAATTGTCGTGATTTGTTCACGGCGGCCTGTCAAAATTTTATGTGGATAAGCTTGATGACCCACATCCCAGACCAATCGATCACGCGGCGTATCAAATACCGCATGTAAGGCAACGGTTAACTCAACAACGCCTAAATTCGCCCCAAAATGCCCACCACTCTGCCCAACCGAATACAATAAATACGCACGCAATTCGTCCGCCAAGACGTTTAACTCAGCAATACTTAATTTTTTCAGTTGCGCTGGACAATCGATCCCATCTAAAAATGGCGTATCGGGGCGCAGCGCTGGAATCTGTGTATACATCATAGCGTTTAGATTAGCCGAAAACTAAAGTAGGGAAATATGTTCAAAATACAGGGCTCTTACGACTATTGAAATCTACCTTGAGGGTTTTTTATATCAAAGTAATAAGAGATGAACACAGCATACATATTCAGGAGAATGATAACACCCCTCAACAAAACGACCTAGTGCAGCAAAAGTGAAATCGTCTAGATTCATTTTGTTTCTGATGATTAAAGATGACTCAACGACAATGGTCATCTATGTCACTCTGCACTCAGTATAAAGAAAAAATCATCTTTAACCTGAGTTACTGATAAGAAATTTCGTATACATCTTAAATGTGATGCTTTTAAGATACCCCTATCACGGATAAAGCACAGATGAATGCTCTTGTGTTTATCAATGAACTGCAAAAGTAACATCACACTATTCGCTCAATTTGGACGAAGACACGGGAGTCCGTTTCAATTTGGTCACTCAAGTCGCAAAATGGTCAGATTTCAAAGCCATAAGATCATCAAATACAAACCTCTGGCGATGACGGCGCGCAACAACCTGACAAAAGCTAGGTTATACTAGTGCTCTCTTTCAATATATTACAGAGTGCATCATGTCTGTCATGTTTATTGCCGTATCAAAACTTCCTACAAAACATGGGCTGTTTGATATTTCAGTATTTGAAGATCCTGAAACTGAGCAAGAACACATTGCACTTTCGATTGGTATTCCTATATCAAATCAAACGCAGACTATTAATCCAGCAATCGATCAAGAAGACCCTATTTTAGTTCGTATCCACTCGGAATGCCTGACGGGTGATGCATTTGGTTCCTTGCGCTGCGACTGCGGCCCTCAGCTCAACTCCACACTCGAACTGCTCGCAAAACAAGGTCGCGGCGCTCTACTTTATCTACGTCAAGAAGGTCGTGGAATTGGGCTACCCAATAAAATTCGCGCCTACGCCTTGCAGGATCAAGGACATGACACATTAGATGCCAACCTAATGCTCGGTTTACCAGCGGATGCACGCACCTATGAAATGTGCAAAGTGATGCTCGATCATCTAGGCATTCAAAAAGTAAATCTCATCACCAACAATCCCGCTAAAATTGAAGCACTGGTTGCACTGGGTTTGGACGTTGTCAAACGTACCGCGTTATACGTTGGTGAAAATCCACATAATGCCGCTTACTTAGAAACCAAAAAAAATCGAATGAGACATATTCGTGGCTAATGGTTTACCGATGGCGTCCTACCTCAACAAAGCATTATCCTTATTATTGTGCGGCGTTCCTTTACTTTCGCTAATAGCCTTTGCTGGCATAGATGTCTATTGGATTAGCGATGCTTATGATGCATGGCGAATTTTCCAAGTTATTCTATTAATCATGCTTGGCGTGTATGCAGTTTTTATTCATGCTCGTCGTGGGGTGTTCTCAGCTCAAGTAAACAAAATCTTCACTTTGACTATTCCAGTCTTATTTGGATTGGTCGTTGCAAGTTGCTGGCAAGCTTAACATTCTTCGCGAGCTGCCGCAGATGCGGCTCTATATGGATTGCTCGCGATCTCCGTTTGGACACAAGCAGACTTATTTAGAAAAAAGCAAAACGTTGCACCCCATATTGCCGCTTGGCTTGCTGTTTTGCCTTTATTTATGGCGGTTTCTTTATTTACAGAACTCGCTCATACAATCTCAGATAAAGCGGGTCATGACTGGCATCAATCTTTCGCCAACATTAGGATGCTGGATGATGCACTGTTGCCGTGTATCTTTTTATTGTGGCAACGTCCTGCTTGGCTTTCGAAAGATTATTTTAGACATTCAATACTCGACAAAAGTATAACTGCATCTATTTATTTGATTTCAACTTCTTACGTGTTGATCCTTTGGTATGACGGCGCTCGAGCAGTATTAATATCAATACTGGCAGGTCTTCTATTCATTGCCGTAAATCGACGCGATTTTTGGTCAAAATTGTGTTTACCCTTAGCCACGTTACTGAGTGCCTCAATTGTATTTTTAATCTTAAAGCATTTCGTCGTCCCCGACTTTTCCGCCAACTCCGTCCTTCGGACTGGGAGTTCAGGGAGGGATGATTTATGGATAAAAACGTTTCAGCTTTGGCAAGAGAACCCTATTTTTGGTATTGGTGGCAACAATTTTGTCACTAGCAATCCTTGGCTTTTAAATGCTCATCCGCATAATATGCCTCTGCAATTGCTCTGTGAATGGGGAGTAGCGGGTCTATTAACACTCCT
>JACMMY010000006.1 GCA_014378805.1 Moraxellaceae bacterium | reverse complement strand
TACGTATCCAGCCATTTAATGGTGATGCGTAAGTTCTTGTTGGGTTCAGGAATAGATCCATCTTCAGGCAGCATACCCCAACGTTTCATCAATGCCATTTCAGCATTGGCATGACGTTGTTCTTCCGCGTGGAAGTGGCTATATATTTGCTTCAGCGTTTCCGTTGGCGCTTTTTTTGACATTGCAGAGAATGCGCGTGCGCCAATATGTTCAATCCACATCAGATCGGCCATAAAGGGTTTAAGCTTGGCGTAGAGTTCTGGATTACCTGTAACGAGTTCAGCACCTGGGGCATCCCAGTCAATATCTGCAAGAGACCATTGCGTTGCTTTAATTTTAGCAAGCATTCTGTCTAGATCAATAGAAGCCATGACGTTCTCCGTGAAACACTGTTTGAAGTGAAAAAGGTCTTAAGACGCTTTATTTAAAGAGGGAAGGCGGTTAATTAAACCTGCTCCACGCGTATATAATCTCGGCATCAAGCGTTTTGTACGCCAGATCATTTTTGCATCGAACTGTGGTAATACATAAAGCTGCCTACGATCCAAGGCATCCAATGTCGTGATTGCAACACTTTCTGCGGATACACCCGTAAATGGCGCTAATTTGCTGGCTAATTTTTTGGCAGCGTCATCAATTCGGCCTGCTTCAAAAATATTGGTTTTTACAATCGTTGGACACAATGCGGTTATCGCCACAGAGGTTCCTGAAAACTCTGCTGCGAGTGTTTCGGTAATAGCCAGAACTGCCGCTTTAGTCGCGTTGTATGCACCCATTAACGGTGCAGCCGAAAAACTCGCAGTTGACGCAACATTAATCATACCGCCACGACCGAGTGCACGAAGTTTTGGTGCGAAGACGTGGCAACCATGAATGACTCCCCAGAGGTTGACATTCATCACCCACTTCCAGTCATCCATGCTCATTTCGCCGATACGCTTGCCACCTGCGCCAACGCCTGCATTATTAATGACTAAATCAATCGGTGCGCTTAACAATTTCTCGGCTTGCTCAGCCAGATTTTCAACTTGAGCGAGATCTGTGACATCACATTGCACTGCGAAAGCTTTTCCGCCAGAAGCATTAATAATATCAGCGGTTTGTTGGGCAGTTAATAAGTTAATATCCGCACAAACCACTTCACCACCACGTTTAGCGATTTGCAGTGCAAATGCTTGACCAATACCACTGCCAGCGCCTGTCACAACTGCAAAAGCATGTTTAGACGCATCTTTTCTTGAAAGTAACTGTTTGAACATATTTCGTATACTCATTTGATGTCAGCAATAAGATCAATTTTGCAATTGACCTGATCTGCTATGTCAATCACAATAATCCGACTCCCTGTTCGGATACAAGTCGGTATTTTTATGGCTAGAAAACCCACCCAAAAACGTGCAAAAGTCACTGTCGATGCGATCATTGAAGCAGGCTTTATTGCAGTTGCAGAGAGCGGAATTCATGGGGCGACGACACGTCAAATTGCTGAAATATCGGGAGTTGGTGTCGGGTCGTTGTATGAATATTTTAAAAATAAAGAAGCGATTTATGTGGCGATGAATGAGCGCTTTGTCGATGACATTCTTGAAATGCTCAGAAAGTTTACACCAGAGCTTGTTCGGGTAAGTTTGGCGGATTTAGTGAAAAAGTTGCTTTATCTCTTTAGAGATTTATTGCAGATGCATAACGGTGTTTATCTAAAATATTTTCGCTATTCTCGCTATTCTCCACAGATTGAGAGTGCGTTGATGGAACTCGCAATGCACTACGTGATGTATAACCCGAAATATTTGCGCGTGCAAAACATGATGACGATCAATTATATTTGCATCAATGGTGGTATTTATAGTGTCACGCGTCACCTGAGTTCGCCTAATCCAAACATGTCGTTTGACGAGCTTATCGACGGATTGAGTCGTATGACAACGAGTTATGTGAACGCAGAGTTGGAATTGGCGCTGCAATTGCCTTATGCGGAGTGATTGGTTGTGCGGATAGGGTAGTGAGGTTCAAACCCAGCTTTTGATTCGAGGCGCTATTGATCACGCATTCCTTGAATAATGCCTAATTCTGCTTGAATTAAATTTGTCATTATTTGATTTCTATAATTTGATCTAAAACTTTAATTGTGGATTCACATACCGACTTCCAATCTTTATCATACGGTGTTGGTGAATTTCGATATGGATCAATACCTATAAATAGGCCATTCCACTTAAATGGAATACCAATTTTTTCTTTAGAGGGCTTAAAAATGCATGCCTCTTTTGAGGTAGTAGTAATTTTTTTCTCCCAACCTTCTTTAGATGCACGAATAAAAACCATGACATCACTGTTCTTCGCGGCTATCTGACATTTTAATGTTAATTTATTTATATCATCCCAAGTTCTCGGGCAACTTGATCCTGCTGGAAACCAATGAAATACAAATCCATCTCCTGCATACGGAATAACACCGCCTCCAATATCCCAGCCATTTGGTACTAAAAAAAACCGATTGGCGCGCTTGAGTACACGATATTTGTTATGGTCAAATTTCATGTTTGCAAATTGAAGCCCCTCTTCATTTGTTAATCGGTCTTCTTTTTCAGCTTGTATGCGTGCAGCTTCATCTGCTATTTGCTCAGGCGTTCTGAAATCACAAGCCGTTATGTTTAGGCTCAAGAGGACAAATAATACGTAATATAGGGTTTTTATATCCATACAAAGATGTCCTAGTTTTATTCTTCTTGTAAAAAGCACACTCAGGTTTGGGTAGACAGAAAATCCAAAAATACATAGAAGCAAATGTAGGCTAGGTTTTTCAGCACTATTTGATTCATTGCAATGTTGGATCAAGCTGTCGGCTTATAGTTATTATTATATAAAAATTAGGTCGCCACGCTTCCCAGCGCATCTTGCAGAATCTTCAACGTTGCCGCGCTTTCATAAAACGGAGAAAGCTGTCTGGTCAGTAATTCGCGAATGTAACCTCGCTCATCTAAAAGCTGAATCACAGTCGGTGCAAATCGTGCGACTTCAGCGAGCATGTGCTTACGCGTGATACCGACATCATCCAGTAAATCAGTCAGTGGCGTTTCTTCATAGGCATCAAAGAACACATCTACACCCGTCAGAATCAACCGTTGCATATATTCTTTCTGGCGAAGTCGACGCCATTCGTCATAAGAAAGTACAAAGAATTCTTCGATATCGAGCGGATTTAAACCTTCGGCAAATTGTGACACTGACTCGTCGCGAACGGCTTGCCAGAGCTGCCAAATCGCATCCCGCCAAACGCTATCATCCAATCCAGCGATTTCAGCACAACTTTGCTGAATCATTTTAGAAACGGATTGTCTGAGTTTACTTTCTAAAAACTCTTCTTGCGAACGAACTGTGCTATTGATTTTACGGCGGATACCCGTCGCAATCCGATTGCCTACACCTTTTTTATCAGTGCTCTTTTCAGTAGCGAGTTGCTGCAACCATTGTGGTGATCTTTGCGCGATTTGTTGTTCGATGAGGATGAGGAAGTGATCCGATATAAACTCATGTAAGGTGGTACTTTCTCCGATTTTACTCAGTAGTGTCGAGCGAAAATCCTCTAGCTCTAGAATCTTATCTAGCCACTGTGCGACCACGCTATTACTGATGAGTTCTTTCAGTTTAGGTGCATTTTTGGTCGCGGTGATATGGAGTTGTTGTGCCATTTCACCAGACAATGCAATGACGCCGCTGCCCAAATCTAGCTCAAAAGCAAATACACGGACGACGTCTTTAATCGATTGACGACTCACGACTGAGCCTAATAAAACCTCATCCGCTTGCGCGAGCAGAATATCTAATTCTACCGCCGCAAGATCAATCAATTGCGAACCCGTTAAACGCTGTCTAAGTTGTTTTACTTGCGCCTCAAGAAGCGCAACAGCAAGGTTCTTCGCAGCGGTCTGGTTCGCGTCATCCATTCTTATTTGCTCCAAAGCTGATGGTTTTAATGATTGTTCGTTCAGTTATTCACCAGCAGCCCAACCATTGACCAACGGATAACGACGCTCACGGCTAAATGCACGACCGCTAATCCGTGGGCCTGGTGCAGCTTGTTTGCGTTTATGTTCATTGCGATCGACTAAACGAATCACGTGCTGAACTGTTGCGCGGTCAAAACCTTGCTCAACCAGTGCATCCAAGCTCTTATCACGCTCAATATAACCGTATAAAATCGCATCAAGCACATCATACGGTGGCAATGAATCTTGGTCAGTTTGATCTGGGCGAAGCTCCGCAGACGGGGGACGTGTGATGACGCGCTCAGGAATCACAGGCGTTTCTTCCAGTGAATTGCGGAAGTGAGCCAGTTCATATACTTGTGTTTTATAGACGTCTTTGAGTACATCATAGCCGCCAGCCATATCACCATAAAGGGTCGCATAGCCGACAGACATTTCTGATTTATTGCCAGTCGTCAGCACTAAATGACCAAACTTGTTGGAGAGCGCCATCAGCAATGTGCCACGTGCGCGCGCTTGTAGATTTTCTTCAGTTGAATCCACCGCTGCATCGCCAAACAATGGCGCAAGAGTCTGAGAGAAAC
>JACMMY010000050.1 GCA_014378805.1 Moraxellaceae bacterium | reverse complement strand
TGATATCGATCAGACCGCTTTCAATCAAGCGCATGGTCGGAAATATTATCAATAATGCTCTGCGTTATGGTCGTGAGCCTATATTCCTGACTGCAACGCTGATTCCGACTCAGCTCACACTCACTGTACGCGATTGTGGTGATGGAATTCAAATGGCTGATTTAAATAGCTTAACTGAACCCTTTGTCCGCGGAGATACCGCAAGAACAACTCAAGGTAGTGGCTTAGGATTGGCGATTGTTAAACGGATTGCAGGTTTACATGGCGGCACTGTGAATGTGCGCAACCATGATCAAGGCGGACTTGAAGTGTCTGTGGTTTTACCAATCAAGTCGATGAAAATGGTCAAGTTTAATGCAAAAAACAAGTTTCCAAAACCAGCTCAAGTCATTCATACAGATTAAAAAATAAGGGTCTTAGGAAGTTAAAGCGGATTATTTTTTAGCAGCTTAAGCAACCCAAGATACACGTTATCACGACGATGATTGAAACGATACTCTGTTTCTTTCAGGTGTAAATAGAACGTATGTTTGGCTACTCCATTAAACTTCGCTAATCGTCTTTTTGCATAACTCCAAAAAGACTCAATACCATTGATATGACGGTCACCATTGGCAAATTCATTAGCACCATGATTGACCCTGAAATGCTTATCGTAGCCAATATCAACTAATCCTTCATAACCACGCCAACCATCAGAATGAATGACAGTACCAAGGTCAAGATGACCACGGATAATCCCTTGTAGCGTGGCTTTGGAGCAATCAGGGACGATTTCGGTATACACTTTACCCTGTCGTTTCAATAAACCAAAAACGATGGTTTTACCATAAGCACCGCGACCACGTTTACCACGAACCCTGTGAGCACCGAAGTAAGATTCGTCTACTTCAACGGCACCCTGCAATGGTGATTCAAGTTCACAATGTTCAGCGATGCGATGGCGTATTTTAAGGAAGATAGAGTTCGTTGATCGGACAGAAACTCCGATCAATTCTGCTGTGCTAGAAGCCGTAAAATCGAGAGCAAAACATCGGACAAGTTGTCTAAATTTAGCTTCTGTGATTCTTGAACGGCGATAGTACCTATTTTTTGTTTCCATCTTAGTAAGTTACCACACTTTAATTTGTGCTTAACTTCCTAAGACCCAAAATGTAATTCCAACGGTCAATCCTTTGTGCATAGATATGGATTCCATCACAGATATTTTTGTTTTTTAACTCATTAGGCATATATCGAATAGGCCACTTTTAATTGATATAAACTAGGGTGTATTGACGTTTCGCAAACTATTTTTTGGATATATCTAATGCGTATCAAAAGGATCAACGAACGATACAGTTCACTAAGCCTATCGAAGTGCGTTGAAATATGATTGATAAATCGCGTTTTTTGTGAAACTTCAACAGATCCTAGAGACTTTGGTGTTTTCTTAGCAACTGAATGATGAACAGCTCCAGTTTATTGAGTGCTTATTTATCAATACTAGAATTCGTTGGAATTCACTATATACAATTCCCACATCTCTACTATTGATTGATCGGTGCAGTTAAAATAATCGGGCAACCTTTAAATTGAGCCTGTTGCGCCACAGCATCCCGTTCACCCAATAATCGAGCATACACCGTGCGCTCACTCGACGAAGACTGACCCGCATTAAACGTCACGCTTGGACTCAATCCCCATCCAAAGCCGCCGCCACCGAATGCCCCCAAACCTAAACCAACACCAGAAAAAACACGCTTTGGCGTTTCAACACCATTACGCAGATAATTACTTATGCGCGCATATTCAGCACGCAAAGCATTGCAATCCAAGCCTTGATATTGGGTTGCAGGCACATACAAAGGACGCACAGGTCCTGAAGCACAGCCTACCAACGTCCAAACAGCGACAATGATGCTCCCTGCAAAAACTCGTCTAAATTTATCCATGATCGACACTCCGTGACTACCGCTGATTGATGACAATTACGCCAGCATCTCATCATACAACTGGTTAAACGCCATCGTTAATTTATGATCAGGCGCATGATGAATCAATGGTTTATTGACCTGATGCGACTCTTTCATAATCACTGAACTTGGTAACATACTGGCAAATACAGGTAAGCCTTGATCTTTCAGGTCTTGTACCACTTGTTGTGGCAGGCTTGCACGACTCTGGAATTGATTGACCACAATCCCTTCAACAGAAAGACTTGCATTGTGATCGTTCTGTGACTCCATCACATTTTCAAGCAGGGTCATCAGCGCGCGTGTCGAGAACACATCACAATCAAACGGAATCACCACACGCTCAACCGCAATCAATGCCGACAAAGTGAAGAAATTAAACGCAGGCGGCGTATCAATGAACACTTCATCGAATTGCCCATCCAATGCACGTAGCGCGTCTCGTAATTTAAAAATCTTATGTTTACTTTGTAATGCATGTTCCATTGCACCCAAACTAGGACTTGCAGGAATCACCAGCAAACGCTCAAAATCGGTCGGGTGAATAAATGCATCCAAGCCTTTTTCTTTTGGCTTGAGCAATCCGCCTAAGCCACCCATCAAGCCTTTATTTGGCGTTGCTGCGAGAATTTCTTCAAAGAAGTTCCCAATATTCGGCTCAAGAATCGGGTTATTTTGGCCATGTGTCGCTTTTTCGCCGAGCAGATATTGACTCGAATTACATTGTGGATCGAGATCAATCACCAACGTGCGTTTGCCGCGTGAGGCTGCAATTGCGGCAAGATTAACCGTAATGCTCGACTTTCCTACACCGCCTTTCTGATTAAAAACCACCCGACGCATCACGCACCCCTTTTTAAACTTTAAACCATTGAATAAATATTATAAATCAAAAAAAATCATTTTAGTTCGGATGCACCAACGCCTCACTCGCGCTGCCTGAAACAGGTTGATTTGCATGACCTGTCAGCACATATCCCCAAGGTTTCACGATCACTAAGAATAGAATAAGAGCATAGCAAATCGCAGCACCGATCAAACTGATATTTTGTCGACGTTTTGAGCCTTTCCCGCGAAAACTAAAGATTGAAAAAACAATCGCCAACACAAATAATCCAATTTTCGCCATCAGCCAATAGGGATAGATACCAGGCAAATTCGCCAGCAAATAAAGACCTGCAACAATCACGATCGTCCAGCAAATATGCAAAGCCATTTTTAAGCCTTTCGCTAAACCCGTGATTGGCTGAACACTATGAACTGGAAATGCCTGAGCCGCACGACGACGTTGTAACAACATCACGGCTTGCACATAAAACAAGATAATGACAAGTAAACCTGCACTCATATGAATGATTTTTATCAGCATGCGAAACCCCTCTCATCCCTAAAAACTAAATTAACTTCGATTAAATAATAGGTAAAGACATCATTTCTGATGCGCACATGGCGGACTTTCAACCGACTGCCCTTGCCACTCTTCTGGTGTGTAGGCATGAATTGCTAAAGCATGAATTCTGGGCGCAGCTAATAAATCACCGACCGCCGCATAAACTTTTTGATGCCGCTGAACTGCACGTAAATCGGCAAATGCCGTACTCACGATCACGACTTTAAAATGGCTTTCTTTACCTTCAAAATAGCCACCATGACCATGAGATTCATTGACGATCTCAAGGACGCTGGGTGAAAACACTTCCAATCGATTCTGAAGTTGCTCTTGCAACGATTGCTGTTCAACATTAACCATAACAAACCCTCTCTCACATCAAAACCCATAGATAGCTTGGGCATATAAACTATTAAGTTGAAGGTTTAGACCAGAATGCCTCAAAGTCAGTCCGCAACTTGGTATAGCGATTCAACTTTCTCATCTCTTCTGAAATTAGATCCAAATACACTTGTTTGAGGTCTTTCGTTGTACTCTTTTCAGCAAGATCAACGTATTCTTTAACCCTTTTTTCTTGAAGATTTCTACATTCTCGAATGGCTTCAAGAATCATTAACCCATGAATATCAACAAAATCTAAACGTCTTTTTTCGAGTGTGCGTGGATCTAATACATTCATTTTTATCTTCCTTATCTTAGAAAATATCACCCATCCTTAAATCAAGAAGCGATGTCTTTCATCCATTATCTTTATTGATTGAGGCATTCACTAGGTTTCAAGAATGAGAATCAGTTTACAACTAAATTCAGTGCACGCAATCTTTTTTAACGAGGTTCGAGACTAAATCGAACAATAGGAATTCACTTACACCGCAGCTCACAACCCCAGTATTGGCACATTTGTACCGAGTATTGTCTGAAGATGACCTGTAGCTCATGCGCCTCGTCTCTATACTACTGCACACTTGGAACTCTAATAATTGATTCCATAGTCCAGCGATTATCCCAACAAAACCAATGCAGAGTTCAACAGATCATGACGATTAGTACGAGCCACTTATTAAAAGAAACTGCCGATATCGTCGTCCGCAAACAACTCGACTTTAAACTAGATAACAGTCTCCCCAAATATTGGTTTGAGCATAATCCAATCAAGACACGACTGATGGATGCCGTCTGCGCCACCTTTCCAGAAGGCGAGAAATACTTCATTGTCAGCGTGCGTCATTTTCGAGAAAAAATAAAGAGCCGTAAACTCCTGAACAATGTCGCTGACTTTATCCAGCAAGAAGCCCAGCACGGCATCGTCCATACTCAGTTTAATGATTTCCTTCGCCAGCAAGGTCTGCCGATCGACAAGCTGGAAAACAAACTCAAAGCCAAGCTCGAACGTAGCCGAAAGACCGTCTCGCCAGAAATGAATCTAGCGATCACCGCTGCCTGTGAGCATGTGACGGCAATGTTTGCCAAATGCTTTTTTGAACAGAAATCGACCATGCAGGGTGTGCAAGACCCACGCATTCTCGCTATGTTGGCATGGCACTCGATTGAAGAATTCGAACATAAAGCCGTCGCCTTTGACGTGATGCAAACCGTCGCTAGCGTACCATACGCCATGCGTGCCGGCGCAATGCTGTTCCTAACGGTAGATATGCTGAGCGAAATTTTTATCAATGCGCACTCTTTCCTGAAAGCGGATGGCTTTGGCCCAGTGCAGCGCGCCAAATTAATTGGCGAAGGTCTCGTTTGGGGATTGAGTCCGAAAGGCGTACTCGCACCGATGTTCAAACCGTGGCTGAACTACTTTAAACCGAGCTTTCATCCAAACCAAGAAAGCACCGTTGACCAATTTCCAATCTGGCTCGAAGTCTTTGCTGAGACGGGCGATCCGATTTTGGCTGGGCAAGCATTTCATCGCGCTGCAAAGGCTCTCCCAGCCAAAACTTGATATCGAACGGTATTTTTATCATTTTGCACCACCACCTCCGAGAACGACCATGAATAATCCCCACCAAAAAATGCAAGGTGCTGAACTCGCGGTCTGGCTCGCATCAAGTGTGCTAGTGCAAAACTTTACGGCCAGTTTTCGGATTAAAGGCGATTTTAGCGAAGCGGAATTGCGCGATGCGGTCGTCCGTGTGCGCGAAAAATTTCCGACGCTATCGATGCATGTTGTGCCTCAGAGCAATGGTGGCGCTGACTTTGTCTACAATCCAAATTTAAAAATCCCGCTCCGCATCGTTGAACGTGAAAACGACCAGACATGGAATAGCGTGCAGACACGCGAAATGGGTGTCCCGTTTAATATGCTCAAAGAGCCACCCGTACGGGTGGTATGGATTCGTGGCGCGGGGATATCCGAGTTGCTCTTGGTCTGTCACCATGCTTTTGCCGATGGGCTCGCTGGATTTATTGTGCTCCGCGACCTGTTGATCTTGCTTGGAAATCAGCAAAAACACTTCGAGAGCTTGCCACTGTTTCCGCCGCTCAATGCAATGATTCCCGAATTTTCAGGCAAATGGCGCGTGACGTTACTCGCACGATTGAAAGCACGTCTGCTGAAATTCCTACTCCGTATGAACCTAGTCAGCCTTAAAGCGTTTAGCTTCAAACCTGTGACCGTACCGCCAAAATATTTTATCCAAACTTGGGAATGGAGTCAGACCGACACTGCGCGTTTTTCCGCACGCTGTAAGGCGGAAAACACCACGGTACAAACCGCATTGTGTACGGCATTTTTGCGTGCCTTTGCGGAATTTCATGACGACAGCTGGAAGCGCCGCATCCAGAATCCGATCAACCTACGCAACCGCCTCACCGAAAAAGTCGGCGAAGCATTTGGCCTATATATCACCGCCATCAAATTTAACGTTGACTGCCATCCTGATCGTGACTTTTGGGATGTGTCACGTGAAATTAAGCAAACCCTCAAGAACAAAGCCGACGACAAATCCTTATTCAGCGAATTGACTGATGGTTGCACCCTGATGGACAAGCTTGTCCCCGCAGTAACACCAGGTTTTATCGCAAAACAACTGACCAAAATGGACTACGACCTGTCGATCACCAACCTCGGCAACCTCGATTTTCCCAATCAGTTTGGCGATCTTGAATTTGAAAATATCTTCCCTTCAACCATTGGCAAACTCGATGAAGTGGTGGTCTGCGTCATGACCTTGCGCGGCAAAATGACCTTCTCCTTTACCTTTACCGATGTGAAGTACACCGAAGCACAGATTGACACCATCAAGTCACTGGCGCTGAGGTGGATCAATGCCGCCTTGGATGCACCGCAAGATGAGACGAATGAAGTGACCAGCATCACCTAAGTAAGAAGCGGCTTAAACAGATGCGCAGCACATTGATTTGAAGTGACAACCACGTAAAAAATACTGCGAAAAATAACGGATTAAGGAACGATCAACCGATGTATCACTCCAGCTTTAATCATGACCTACCCGCATCGACCATCGCACTACGCGATATGGTGCGCCGCTTCGTTGCCGAAGAAATTACCCCGATTGCACAAGAGATCGATAAAAAAGATCACTTTTCCAAAGCACTCTGGCAAAAACTCGGCTCGCTTGGCCTGCTCGGCATTACTGTCGCAGAAGAATACGGCGGCGTCGGCTTAGGCTATCTCGAACATGCCATCGTCACCGAGGAAATTTCGCGTGGTTCAGCGGCAATTGGTCTGTCTTACGGCTGTCACTCCAACCTCTGCGTCAATCAGATCAGCCTCAACGGCAGCCATGAACAAAAACTCAAATACCTGCCCAAGCTGG
>JACMMY010000049.1 GCA_014378805.1 Moraxellaceae bacterium | reverse complement strand
TAATTGGTTTGACCCGCATTACCCATTTGCCCGACCACAGAGGAAATATTAATAATACGCCCAAAGCGTGCTTTGCTCATACCACGTAAAACAGCTTTAGACAGATGAAATACAGCACCTAAATGTACTTGTAGAATGTCTTGAAAATCTTGTTCTGACATTCGCATCAGCAAACCATCTTTGGTAATACCTGCGTTATTGACCAGAATACTGATCGCTCCAAATTCAGCTTCAATCGATTTAACCAGCGCATCCATCGCCGCCGTGTCACGGACATCTAATACACGACCTGCGCCTTGATCAGCCAAACGATCACCAATTTGTTTTGCACCATTTTCTGTCGTTGCTGTGCCAATCACAAAACAGCCTTGGGCGGCTAATTGCTTAGCAATTGCCTCGCCAATTCCACGACTTGCGCCTGTCACCAATGCAATTTGGGCAATTTGGCGCGGTGGCTGATTATTTTGAGCGTTTTGTTCGGTCATGCAAGCTTCCCTTCAGCAACAGAAATATGAGTCAACGCATCCTCTAAACGACTACGCGTATCAATTGGGTACGACACAATCGGTGGTGCCATCCGTTTAGCAAGGTTGGTGAGAACATTATTTGGACCACATTCAACAAACTGTTGGACACCCAACGATAGCAATGTTTGTTCTGACTGTGTCCAGCGGACAGGATTATAGAGCTGCTGGGTCAGGGACGCCTTCACATGCTCTAAATCAGCTTCGATGATCGCACGAGTATTTTGTATCACAGGGATACTTGGCATTTGAATTGCCGTTTGTGACAAAACCTCAGCGAGGACTTCTGCCGCAGGTAACATCAAACGACAATGTGAAGGCACACTCACAGGGATCGAAATGGCCTTACCACCGATTTTTTTTGCCAATGCCGCAACCGCCTGCACCGCACTCGCTTGGCCAGCAATCACAACTTGACCCGGCGCATTGTAATTCGCAGGATCAACGATATCACCAGTCTCCGTGCTCACCTTCAAACACAACGCTTCGACTTGCGTATCGCTTAAGCCCAATACCGCAACCATCGCGCCTGCACCTTGCGGAACCGATTGCTGCATGATTTGCCCGCGTAAATGCACTAAACGCACACCATCGGTCAGAGACAACGCTCCGCCAGCCACCAAGGCAGAATACTCACCTAATGAGTGCCCAGCCAAAGCAACAGGAACAACGCCACCTAAATCAAGCCATAATCGCCAAAGCGCAATACTCGATGTCAGTAATACAGGCTGCGTAAACTCGGTTTGATCTAACGTCTCGCCACTTTGTGCGATTTGCCAAAGATCAAAGCCAACACTGTCTGAGGCTTCAGTAAAGGTTTGAATAATTTGAGGGTAATTTTCGGCCAGTTCAGCCAACATGCCCGCTTTTTGTGACCCTTGTCCAGGAAACACCAAAGCTGTTCTTGTTTGACGCGCAGTCGCCGCCGCTGAGTTAAATGTATTCATAATTGTCAAAAAAACCTATACAAGACCACATTGGTCGCGGTGCATTATCAAGTCGTTTAAAAATCTTATCAATGGCATGAATGTGCAAGAATACGGTAATCACATAAAATCCGATCAGCATGCTCAAAACGATTATCTATGTCGTTTTATACATCTTATTTTTCGAGCATAAACAACAAAAGCCGCTTAATTATTTAAGTCAATAACGTCATCAATAGACGATATTTTCAAAAATAATCAGCAGCTTTTGGGTGCTAAACCGTCGGGTTGATAAATCTCATGTTGAAGAGCTATCAATACGACGTCAACAAATACTGTATTTGATACGCTTAAAACAATTTAATTTAAGTACCACGCATGCACTTCTCAGCACATTACGCGAGGTGATTAAATTGCCAAAGCGAACAAATTATTCGTCGATTGCAGCAACAGCGAACAATTGACGACCACGGTAGAAACCATCTTTGGTCACGTGGTGACGGATGTGTGTTTCGCCAGTGGTTTTATCAACGCTCAATGCAGCAGTAGTCAAAGCATCATGTGAACGACGTTGATCGCGACGTGCACGGCTTACTCGGTTTTGTTGAACGGCCATGAGAGCCTCCTTTGCAATAAATCAGTACATTAAAAACGGAACTTGATATAAGTATGAAACAAAAAACAAAACTTTAGATCAGAACCGCAAATATTTAAACCACACTTAATCTTATTTCAGCTTCAAACCCGCGAGTACATCAAACGGATTACGCTTTTCCTCAACCACCTGCCCGTTGGAACATAGCAAGTCATCACCGACGCTTGCCACCGCAAGCTCACAATCATCGTGTTTCGGCGATAGTGGCAACAACAGCAAAATCTCGTCTTCTAGCAAATTCAGTACATCAATCGTTTCTGCGCCATGAGCAAGCTGCGCTTCACTGAGAATGACGTAATCAATCTCGTCTTTCTCTCTGCCCAAACGATCTAAATATTTTTCATCAGTAAACATGGCTAGATGAATATGCGCATCTAAATCAAAATCCAACTGATGCAAACAACGCTGACAGGTCAATGGTAGTGTCGCTTTCATGGTGGCATCAAGCCGCGCAATCTTACGATCATCAACATACAGCTTGCAATCAAGGGCAATTGCCTGCTGATCATGGGGTGGAATCACTTCAGCTGCAACGCGTGCAAACCGTGCTAATTCAACCTGACCCTGCCAAACAAATCCTAATTCCGCCCATTTAAACGGTTCTATTTGCGTTGGGAACACATGTGGCGACATCGCGCTAGACGACGTACTCACTGTATTAGCTGCGCCATCAGTACGAATACTGGTCGGCAAGACATTCTCTGCCATGACAAACCTCACGCACGAAACAACAAAATAGGGCGCGAATTGTACAAAGTTACAGACTCGATGTCAAAGCAGAACCACACAAAATTCAGATATATTTGCAAATTCATTTACGCGCCATCAATGCTTGCAATGATTTACTGAAACGTTGTATTAAAACCCTGAGAAAAGACAAATAATTTCGCCAATGACTCAAATCTCTACCTTTATAGCGCATTGAGCGGAGTCGAAATGTGCGGGTTTACGAATGGATTGCATTTGAAATGCTCACTTCGACTCCGCTCAGTGATCTTATATGTAAGTTTACAATGAATTAAACCAAAGCAACTCGAATTAAAACGGACACATCATGCGCACAGTTTATCCAGAAATCACGCCCTACCACACTGATAAAATAAAGGTTTCAGAAATTCACACTGTGTATTTTGAAGAGTGCGGTAATCCGAATGGTCGCCCTGTCGTCTTTCTGCATGGTGGGCCGGGTGGTGGCATCCAACCTTCTTACCGTCAGTATTTTAACCCAGAAAAGTGGCGCATTATCTTACTTGATCAACGAGGTTGCGGACAAAGTGCGCCGTTTGCTGAGTTACGCGAGAATACGACGTGGGATTTAGTCGCTGATATTGAAACGCTACGTCAGCATTTAAAGATTGAGAAATGGGCGGTATTTGGTGGCTCGTGGGGTTCGACTTTGGCACTGACCTATGGCATTACCCATCCAGAATCGTGTACTGCGTTCTTTTTACGTGGGATTTTCTTGTTGCGTAAGAAGGAAATTGATTGGTTTTACCAAGAAGGTTGTTCAAAAATCTATCCTGACGCTTGGGAATCCTATCTAAAACCAATTCCGCACAGTGAACGAGGTGATTTGGTACAGGCTTATCATCAACGCCTCACATCGCCTGATGCACAAGTCCGCCGCTCCGCTGCAAAAGCATGGGCAATCTGGGAAGGCTCAACCTCGAAGCTCATTCCTGATAATCAAATGATTGAACATTATGGTGAAGACAATTTCGCTGAAGCCTTTGCACGGATTGAATGCCATTACTTTACCAATAAAGGCTTTTTCCCCGAAGACAACTTCTTGCTGAATAATGTCCACAAGATTCGCTACATCCCAGCCGTCATCGTCCAAGGTCGCTACGACGTGGTTTGTCCTGCCGAAAACGCATGGGATCTACATCGCGCATGGCCCGAAGCCGAACTCAAAATCATTCCGAATGCAGGTCATTCATTGTCTGAAATCGGTACGACTGATGCGCTGATTGAGGCGACGGATCGGTTCTAGTGAAATCGAGAAGCGCTGCGCTTTGTTTTACCAGTTGCTTTTGACTTCAACTTGTCCTGAGCAACTGTCTGAGCAGAACCGTAAAAGCACTTTGCCGCCATCTTGGATAAACCCCACTATTAAGAGCTCCTCCCCGCACGCGAGTTTTGCGAAGGACGCGTTTTTGCTTACTTTTGGCAAGACAAAAAGTAAGGCCAGCGGCAGGCGACTCTCCCATTAACAATCTCAACGAAAAGACACCGCATCAACCAAAATATAGCTTTTCTAACTACAAATAAAACCCAACTATTTCAATAAAATCTGTACAAAAAAAAACCAAATCGCAGTAATATAATCTTAAATACCATTCTTCGCTCCCAACTATCGCGGCAACTAATACAAGGGCAAGATCATGCTGCATCTATACGTCCATCCTGACAATCCACAAGAGCGTCTCATCGAACAAGCCGCGGCGCGGATTCGTGCGGGCGGCGTTGTTGTTTATCCAGCAGATTCGACGTATTCGCTCGGTTGTCGGTTGGGTGATAAAGATGCGATGGAGCGCATTGCTCGTATCCGTAGATTGCCCGAAAAACACCAATACACCCTCCTCTGCCGCGACCTCTCCGAAATCGCCACCTACGCCAAAGTCGATAACGCGACTTATCGCCTACTCAAGAATCACACGCCGGGTTTATATACCTTTATCTTGACGGCGACGCATGAAGTGCCTAAACGTCTGATGCATCCGAAGCGAAAGACGATTGGGATTCGCGTACCGACCAATTGCGTTGCTCAACAACTACTTGAGGCGTTGGGCGAGCCAATGCTGACAACGACGCTTTCTCTGCCCGATTACACCGAGCCACTGGATGATCCGTATGAGATTGCGGATAAGTTGGAAAAGTTGATTGATGTGTTTATCGATGTCGGAACGGGGACTTTGGGTGAGACTTCGGTGATTGATTTATCGGGGGATGAAGTTGTGGTGGTACGGGAGGGGTTGGGGGATGTGGTGGGGTTTGTTTAGGCAAACGATAGACATTTTTCACAAGCTAAATAATGATTTTTTTGGTTAATATTGGAACCACAATGATAAGTAAGGCTTCAGAATTATTAGAACTATTCATAAAGAATGAAACTGAAAAACTTATGGGCATTAATATGCCACATATGCCAACTCTAGGTAGCGCCTATGAGGAAATCACCAAACAAGGTATTGATCAAAGATTCACAATTCCAAAATCACTAAATCTTAAAGTTGTCTCTGGGTTTGTTTCAATTGATAACGAAATGTTAGCAGAACAAATTGACTGCATGCTAGTTCACGGTGAAGGTAAACAATATGGTCTCACAGAATAATACATTTACCCTATCGACTCTATTCTATGTATTTTCGAAGTAAAGAAAACTTTAAGAAAGGTTGATTATATTGATGCATTTGATCACCTACGTAAAATCAGAATCAAATATGCTGCTTATTTTGAAAAAAAACTTATGACAGGTGATTTTGAACCAAATATATCATCTGCAAGTAAACATTTCTCTCAGATTACTGGAAAATCTGCTCCCAATCGGTATCTAGACATTCATAGTCTATCCAAACCTGATGGAATTTTATTCTATACTTTAGTGCAAGAGTCACTTGCGCCTATAAGTATCATTCATGGTTACAATGGTTACAGAACCGAATCTGGATTACGAAAATCATTTATTGATTTACTTGAAGATAGAAAAAATGTAAGCCAGCATGGATTAGGTGTTCCAAGTTTCCCCTCACTTGTTACTTCAAACGAATTTTGTTTAATAAAAACAAATGGATTTCCATTCCTTGCATTGTTAGATGATAGTTCATGGGTTGCGATTGCTTCAACTCGCTATAACCCAGTTGCGATAATATTAGAGATGATATGGTCGAAGATCTCATTCTACTTTAATATAAAAATGCCTTGGGGTGATGGGCTTGAAATGGAAAATTTGTCTCCATTATTGATTGCTGAATCTGCAAAAATTGGTGAAAAAATTGGCTGGGTGTATAAGACGATTGAACTTAAAGAAAGTTCATTAATACGAGAAAAGTTCACGTTTTGGAAACCAAAAAAAATATCTGAACCAGCAATGTCATTAATAAATATTATGGCAACTCGTGGTTCAATTGAGTTAGATGATGAACGCAGAAGCTATATTAATGATAAGTATCAAGTAACGCTTGACTCCATTATTGAGGAGCTATTGAACACAAATTATTTCATGTTGGATGAGCAAATTTTAAGACCCATTCAATCAACCACAATTATCATAACTAATGAAGATGAAACGGGATATGTAGCTTCTGACCGAAAACTTTTCGATCAATGGTGCACTTCAAACGGCGTAGAAAGAAATTATATGTTTATTGTTTTATTTGAATAACGCAATAAATCAAAATAACTCGAGGTTAATTATGCCGCAAATCCCCCTACCTAACTGGAAAGCCGCAGGCACCTTCACCACCTACCGCGGACACCAGATTTTCACCCGTGCCGAAGGCAACCCATCCGCGCCTGTACTCTTACTAATCCACGGTTTCCCCACCGCCTCATGGGACTGGGAAGCCATCTGGCCAGAACTCACAAGCCGCTACCGCGTCCTGACGCTCGACATGATCGGCTTTGGCTTCTCAGCCAAACCGACCAACTACAACTACTCCATCCTCAACCAAGCCGACCTCTGTGAACACCTACTCGCAGAACACAAAGTGCAGGAATACCACATCCTCGCCCACGACTACGGCGACACCGTCGCACAAGAACTCCTCGCTCGTGAAAACAACACATCGCAAAGCCAGCAAGGAAAACGCCCCAAACTACAAAGCGTCTGCCTCCTCAACGGCGGATTATTTCCCGAAACGCATCATCCATTATTGATCCAAAAATTACTGCTATCGCCACTCGGCTCACTCATCGCCCGACTCAACAATCGAAAGCAATTTGCACGCAGCATGCAGGGAATTTTTGGCAAACAAACGCAGCCAGATGACGCGCTGCTCGACAACTTTTGGCAATTATTAAAAGAAAACGACGGCGGCAAAATCCTGCCGAAATTGATTGGCTATATGCCAGAACGAAAATTACATCGTGAACGCTGGGTCGGTGCATTACAACAATCAACCATTTCAATCAAACTCATCAACGGTACAGCTGATCCCATCTCAGGCTCGCACATGGTCGCGCGCTACAAAGAACTCATACCGCAGCCGAATGTCACCGAATTGCATGACATTGGACATTATCCGCAAGTTGAAGCGCCGCAAGCGGTGTTGAAGGCTTACTTGGAATTTCGTGATGGTTTGGCGTAAACCGTCACACCATCAACCGATAACCCATCCCGATCTCAGTCAATAAATGCTCTGGCTGAGTCGGGTCTTTTTCTAGTTTTTGGCGCAAATTCGCCATATAGATCCGCACGTAATGACTATGCTCATGATGATTCGGCCCCCACACATCTCGCAGCAATTGCCCATGCGTCAGAATCCGCCCCGCATGACGAATCAAGACCGTCAGCAAGCGATATTCCGTTGAGGTCAAATGCACCGCCTCGCCCTTACGCTCCACAGTACGCTTAACCAAATCCACCACCACATCACCGAATGTAAATACTGATGACGCCGAATTACCCTTTTCACGTCGCCGCAAATGCGCGCGCACCCGCGCCAACAACTCACCCACACTAAACGGCTTGGTCAAATAATCATCCGCTCCCGCATCCAACGCCTCGATTTTATCCTTCTCATCACTGCGCGCCGACAACACAATAATCGGCATCGCCGACCACGTCCGCAAATCCT
>JACMMY010000048.1 GCA_014378805.1 Moraxellaceae bacterium | reverse complement strand
TCAATCTAAAACACCTAAGCTATTGTTTAATCTACTTATTTAAAAGCACATCACCGTCGCTGTGGGGTGCATTCTATACATTTCCACACCACTGTCAAACCCTTTCTTCATTTTATTATTCGTATGGGTGTTTTGTAGGCGATATTTCATATTTTTGAAGTATTTTTATGCATTTTCTATTTATTAACACCTATTCCTTAATTGTAGTGCTTATGAATCTTCTCATAATCAACTAACCTTATTTTATATCTATTCGTTTTCTATATTGTCTTGTTATTAACTTATTCTTTTTATTTTCACGAAAGCACCACGTATTCTTCACGATTACCCCATTGCATCCAAACCTATCCTGTCGCATTATTTGAATAATTTTCTACACAAGCACGGCGTATCATTTTGTCTGTTCATCATTTTTCAAAAAACACTTCTATGAATCCTCAAACTAGAGTACCGCCTAATAGTAGACCTCAATCGAATCAGGGACTAGTTGTCGTCGCACTTCTTTTTTTATTGGTTTTAGCGGCGTGTATTATTGGACTTGTCATTTATATTATCAGACAAGATAGTGTGGTTCGCTCTAAATTCGAAGGTCAACGTTGGGAAATACCTGCTAAAGTTTTTGCCCGCCCCTTAGAACTTTATGTAGGTGCAACGGTTGACGGAAAATCAGTACGAGATGAGTTAACGCTATTAGGCTATAAAAAGAATGTAAATTACCAAGCACCAGGTACGTTCTTAGAAAGTGGCGACTCCATGTTTGTCCATACTCGCGGGTTTAATTTTGGTAGTTCCAAAGAACCTGAGCAAGTTCTAAAAATTAAGTTTGCGTCCAATACGGTGAACGGTTCAACAATTTCAGACATTCAAAGTACCCAAGCAAGTACATCGGGTGTTGTACGCTTAGAACCCGTATTAATTGGCGGCATTTATCCACGAATTAATGAAGACCGTGTACTCATCAAACTAAGTGATACTCCGCAATCACTCATTGATGCGCTAATCGCAACGGAAGATCGTTCTTTTTATCAACATCATGGCGTATCAGTTCGGGGGTTAGGACGAGCTTTGCTTTCGAATGCAACGGGTGGTCCTCGACAAGGTGGATCAACACTGACACAACAGTTGGTCAAAAATTTTTATCTGACCAGCGCAAGAACCCTCAAGCGTAAAGTCACTGAAGCCACTATGGCAATTTTGCTTGAGATCCATTACTCCAAGAATGAGATTTTGGAAACGTACTTAAATGAAATTAATTTGGGACAAAACGGCAATCATTCTATTAACGGTTTCGGCTTGGCTGCTCAATTCTATTTTGCTCAGCCCATTCAAGAGTTAAAATTATCACAAGTTGCTCTGCTGGTTGGATTAGTGAAGGGGCCAAGTGAATATAATCCTTGGCGTCATCCTGTATCCTCATTAGCACGTCGTAATGTTGTGTTGAAAAATATGCTTGATCAACAAAAAATTACACAAGACCAATACGACAGCGCTCGCGAATCGCCATTAGGCATTGTAAAAAAACCAACTGCAGGACAAAGTTTATTTCCTGACTTCCTCGACCTAGTACGTCGACAACTTCGTCTGGAATACCAAGAAAGCGATTTAACCAGTGATGGATTACAGATTTTCACCACACTCGATCCGAGGGTTCAAAATGCTGCTGATGCTGCATTTGAGCAAACACTCAGTCAAATCATTAAAGCGAATCCCAAAAAATTAACCGGCTTACAAGGCGCAGCGTTGGTGAGTAATCCACAAAATGGTGAAATTCTTGCAATTGTCGGCGGCTCAGGATTGTTTACTGGCTATAACCGTGCTTTAGATGCGCGCAGACAAGTGGGTTCATTGTTTAAACCTGCGGTGTATCTGACTGCACTCGCTTCTGGCCGCTACAATTTATTGTCATTGCTTGATGATGGCCCAGTTGATATTTCTGGATCAGGTATGACTAATTGGAAACCGCGAAACTATGATCTGCAAGATCATGGCGTTGTCACGCTGACTGATGCGTTAACACACTCTTATAATCAGGCGACTGTGCATCTAGGGATGCAACTTGGTCTTGCACAAGTCATTAATACTTTAAAAAACTTAGGGATTAATGCACCTTTAACTGGCTATCCATCCATCTTGCTCGGTGCAGCGAATTTATCACCACTTGATGTTTTGAATATGTATCAGACCATCGCATCGGATGGCTTCCAGCATCCGCCACGTGCCATTATTTCGGTGATTAAAGCCGACGGTTCGCCATTGCAACGATTTGGTTTGACCATGCAGCAAAGTGTCGATCCATCAGCGACTTATCTACTTAATTATGCCATGCAACAAGTGATCAAATCGGGTACTGCGGCAGCGGCGAATCGCGCGCTGCCTTCTACTCTAAATTTAGCAGGAAAAACGGGTACAACCAATGATCTACGTGATTCATGGTTTGCTGGCTACAGTGGCAATTACACTTCCGTAGTTTGGGTCGGTCAAGATGACAACCGTCCAACAGGCCTTAGCGGCGCATCGGGTGCACTGCCGATTTGGATTAACTTAATGAAGCGCCTGAAACTAACCCCCGTCTCATTTGCTCAACCTGATGGTGTGGATTGGCAATGGGTAGATACTGCGAGTGGACAAGTTTCCGCTGAAGGCTGTGCGGGTGCAGTATATATTCCAATGTTGCGTAATACGCTCCCGACCCAAGTAACGGCATGCGGTCAAGACAAAATGAATCAAACACAGTCACTCAGTTATACTGATTCAAACGCACCAATTGATCAATTAAATACTGATACAGACAGTTATACTCCAGCCCCACTACAAGCCCCTACTCGTAATGCGACACGCCAATCATCGGCGCTTGATCGTGCAATGGAAAGTTTCTAATATGACTGTTTCAAGTATAAAGTGTTTGATGAATAAACCACATATAAAACAAAGCTTTGGTAAAGTACGCACTAAAAAGCTCTGGATCATGTGTCTGCTGGTTGGATTGGTTGGATGTCAAGCCACTCCAACCAAAACACGGCCAAAGACTCACGTACCCCCACATCCACCCACGTTTGTCGATCCGCCTCAAGTACAGCAGCCTCCAAGCCCAACAACGGCTCAACCTGAGTTTGGCTATCCACCATTAGAAACTCAGAAATTACCTAACTTACCGCCTCAACCTCAGATCGTGCTACGCGATGGGCGCAACATTCCATTGGTACAAAAATTGATGGCACAAGGTATGCAGCATTTACAGCTTGGACAACTAGATAAGGCAGAAGATACTTTCGATCATGTACAGCGTATTGCACCACAAAATTCAAGTGTGTATGCACGTTTAAGTGAAATTGCACTCAAAAAAAATGATGGTGTCAAAGCAGAAGGTATGGCAAGGCGTGGATTAGTTTTTGCAAGATCGGCACAACAAAAAGCAGGATTTTGGCAACTCATTATGCTGGCAGGTTCAATGCAAAGCCGCACCGATGTGGTGAATGAAGCTAAAGGTCATTTACAAAATAGATAGATTTTTCTAACTGGCACAGATTAAAACAATAATAACCACTTCAAGAGACACACTTAGATGCAACAATTCTAGAGTCCAGCGCTTATATTGACTCGGAACATCCACTAATTATCACGAAAGCATTAAGCCTTTCAGCGGCATGTACCTCCGATGAAGAGATTGCAAAAACTGTTTTGAGTTTGTTCGTGATGAGATTAAACATAGTGGGGACTAAAAGTTAAATCCTGTGACCTGTAAAGCGTCTGATACTCTTCTGTTCGTTACAGGTTATTGTTATGCAAAAAGCCATTTGTTACCTGCGCTGCTTCGCGCAAATGGGATTCCGACAGCACTCTGTTATCAACGGCTGACGATCACAACCCAACCGCCCTATTGTTTACATGGTCTGAATGCCCTTTATTTAAAAGAACATGGTTGGTATCGTGTGGATGCGAGGGGAAATAAAACTGGGGTAAATGCTGAGTTTTGTCCGCCGATGGAGCAACTAGCCTTTGCTATTGTTAGAGATGGTGAGGAAGATTTCACGGAGCTGTATTCGAAACCCCACCCGTCAGTGATTGACACATTAACTCGTTATCAAACGATCGAGCAAGTGTTTGATAATCTTCCTTATCTTGAGTCTTTAACTAGATAAATCTCATTCCCGCCACGCCAAAGCCACCATTGGCTTGAGCTTCGGTCAAGTCTTTGGGCTGCATACCACCTAATGCATAAACTGGCACATCACTTGATTTTGCCAATTGCGCAAAACCATCCCAGCCTAAAATTTTTCCATCTGGATGTGTAGGTGTTTCCAAAACAGTACCCAACGTCACAGCATCCACACCCAAGCGTGCCGCATGAGCAAGTGAGATTTCATCGTGGCAGGCTGCAAACCAAAAATACTGCTCAGACGGACGAGTTAAATCTGTTTGGGCGAGTAATGCGTTGTGGGTTAAATGACGTCCACGTATGAACTCATTCACCGACTCCGGCGCATCCCATACTGCAATCAAATGGAGATCGGGACGCAACATGGAAAGATGTTTAATCGCTGTTTCATAGACTGTGGATGACGCATTCGGTAAACGAACATAAACCCATGCGTCAGTTTCTTTTTCTATTGACTGCTCAGCCAACCATGCAGGTAGAGCATCATGTTCAGTGGTGATCAAATTGGTAGTAACTGAATATCGTTGTGGCAATTGAGCCGCACGGACAATCGGGCAATTGGCGTCCGGAAAATTTAATTCAAACAATTGCGGGAGTGATACCCAATGCAAAGGCTGCCCTTCTCGCCCAACAGGCTCACCTTCGAATGATTCAATGCGATAAACATGCAAACGTACGGTTTTTTCTGGGTAATGGTAAGTCAGACGTTGAATAAACTGAGGATGATGAATATGGATTCCTAATTCTTCATACAGTTCACGCGCAAGTGCAACCGTCACCAGTTCACCAGCGGCCACCTTGCCTCCTGGAAACTCAAAACGACCACCTTGGTGCTGATGTTCTGCACGCTTGGCCAGCAACGCTTGACCATCTTTTATAATTAAACCGACTGCCACAACGACGATTTTATTTTTGTTTAGCGAATTCAAATGATAACTCATAGGATGTTTTTAACCTTACTGCATACGCTGAGCGAGTTGCGCTAAATGACGACCAAACCAATGCGCTGTTTCAATATCGCCCGAAGGTGGTGTCTGCGCGACAGGTAAATTATCGGATTGAGTCATTAAGCCCAAAAAACTTGCCAAACGATTGAGGTCGGTCGTTTTATGACCTTCTGACATCAATGGTAAACCGCTCCACACCATACCGTGTTGCATTGCGAACAAACAAATTTGCTGTAACGACGCTAATTTATCACCACTTAATCCACCTGAATTAGCAAATCCAGCAGCAAGTTTTCCAGACCAACTCCGTGCAATCCATCGGCTAGAAGTTGCATCCATAAACAACTTAAATTGCCCTGTTACACTCCCCATATAGGTCGGAGAACCAAACACTAAGATATCCGCTTGGTCGAGTAACTCCCACTTGTAATGATCCATGTGTTCAACAGAGACCAGAGTTGCATCAATGTTATCTATCTGATTAGCACCATCAACAATGGCTTGCGCCACACGAGCAGTATGTCCATAAGCACTATGATAAACCACAGACATTCGCTTAGATAAAGACGTATTTTTGGATTGGCTTTGAGTATTTAATGCTGTAGACACGACTAAAATCCCATACTATTAAGGCTATTAAATAATCACGATCAGAAACATGATTGATATGATTATTTAGAAAACAGAATACGATTTATACGTATTCTAGAGTAATCAATATCTGACAATCTAAGGTATTGGACGAATCATCACGACTGTCGCCATCCGCCCCGTAAGACCATCACGACGAAAAGAAAAAAAATCTTGCTTATTTGACACTGTGCAGTGTTCGCCGCCACTCACGCGTTCGATACCGATACGCATCAGGCGCTGACGAGCAAGTTGATATAAATCGGCTTTATCTTTACCATTTGGCTGTGCTTTAAATGCAGATGCACTGGCTGGATCTTCTTGGACAAATTGATTACGAACTTCTGGGCCGACTTCAAACGCTTCTGCGCCTATTGCCGCACCTAACCATGCATAGGTTGGAGGTTCGCGCATGGCATCCGCAGTCGCTTCAATCACGCCTGACAGTAAACCACGCCATCCCGCATGAGCGCATGCGACCTCAGTACCTTCGGCATTACTCAGCACCACAGGCAAACAATCCGCAGTCATGATGACGCAGCCTACGCCGATTTGATCAGTGACAATGGCATCCGCATCGGTAACAGATGACTCTAAATCGGCAGTGACCCTAAAAACATGTGTGCCATGCACTTGATTCAGCCACACCAACCGCTCGCAACCAAATTGAGCAAGCAATTGCAGTAGTTTCATGCGATTCGCATGTACCAAGGCAGGATCATCCCCCACATGCAACGCTAAATTGAACGTGTCATACGGCGGCTGACATTGTCCTGCCGTGCGGCGTAAGGTTTGCCCTGCCAAAACTGACGAAGGAAAACCTTTCGCAGCAAGCCAAGGCAATGTGGTATCAGGAAAGTTTGTTGTCAAAGCCATCTCTCCAAACAAATCATTTCAACATGAACGACTTCAATAAAGCTTAGCGGAATTGACTTAAGTCAGGCTTCGCTTCTTTACGCAACATCTTCACCAAATTGGTAAAATCATCCGGCCATGGCGCTTCAAATTTCAT
>JACMMY010000047.1 GCA_014378805.1 Moraxellaceae bacterium | reverse complement strand
TGGCCACTTACTACTTGGATTAATCCAACGATTAAGCTCGGATTCTAAAAAAGGACATGCAGCGCGTGTCCTTTTTATTTGTATCGGTTTTACATCATCAAAATGCAAAATATTTACAGCACATTTGATGAACATGACAAAAAACTCATTAAACTGAGATTAAACTTTGTTATTCTCATGTACGGAATCTTGAAACGGACGCTTGAATGAAAACAATATTAATCGCCAATCAAAAAGGCGGCTGCGGCAAGACCATGACCGCACTCACAATCGCTTCCGCACTCGCCCAACGCGGTGAAAAAGTCGCACTGGCTGATGCAGATCCCCAAAAATCATCATTGCAGTGGCTCAAACGTCGCCCAGAAAGTGCACACCCGATTATTAGCCTCGATTGGCGTAACGAAAAAGGCATTGGTGAAGTGCCCAAAAAAACCGAATGGTTGATTATTGATGCGCCCGGTGCATTAAACGGCGACCACGCAGAACAACTGATTGCAGAAAGTCATGCAATCATTACGCCGATTCAACCTTCATTCTTTGATATTGATAGCACTCAGCGTTTTTTAAAAAATATTGATGACATCAAACGTGTCCGCAAGGGCAAAGTTCAAGTTCATTTACTGGCAAATCGTGTCCGCGCGCAGTCATCAACCAATAAGCAACTGCAAGAATTTTTTACTCAGCTCGGACAAGAACCGATTTCTTGGATTACGGAGCGTAGTGCGTATCCACAACTCGCCACACATGGATTGAGCATTTTTGATCACAACCAAAAGCTCTATTTAACCATGCAAGCGCAGTGGTATCCTGTGCTCTCTATTATTAGCCAAACTTATGCATAAATTGGCGAGTTTGTTCACTTTGTAATGAGTCTTCTCGCAATAGATCAACGTCCCCTGTTGCTCTATGTTTCGTCTCAACTAATACTGATTAAAACCTCCAGGCATTTTTATGAGTACATTTGAAGACGCAGAAAAAAAAGGCAGCCTCACAACGGCTGAAGCATTGGCATTATTTGATACACTCGATGTGATCAATCTCGATTTTATGCTGGGTCGTTGGCACGGTGCTGGCTTTCCTACCCACCATCGCATGGATGGTATTCTGGAAGCTTACGGCTGGTATGGTAAAGAGTTTCATAGCGCCAATCATGTCGATCCTTTATTATTTAAACATGGCAACAAACTCGTAAAAATGAATCCAGAGCGAATTCCTCTACCCTTGCTCACTGCCAACTTTGAACCCCCGAAGTCTGCGATGGTTGGTCGTTTTTTTTCACTACTGATGCCGACGATCCAAACTAAAGAGTTTAAAGCCCGAATGCGAATGACTGAATTTCGCGGCAAAGTTTCTGCGACGATGATCTATAATGGATTACCAATCAATGACGTGTTCCGCAAAGTAGATGAGAATACCTTGCTAGGACTGATGGATTTGATTGGAATGGAACAACCTTTCTTCTTTGTCTTACATCGAGATTAGTTTTATAAACAAAAAAAAGACTCATTAAATGTTCTTTTTCATCATTTTTTAGGCATAATAAATCATTATTCGCACCGAATACTCAGCCTCTAAGGATAGAGCCAACATGACAAACGCCAACACGAATAATTCCTCAGAATTTGACTACATCGTGATCGGTGGTGGCTCCGCAGGCTGCGTGCTTGCAGGACGCTTAACTGAAGATTCTGATCGATCTTTATGCCTACTTGAAGCAGGCGGTGGTGGCGATAACTGGGTCGTTAATGTCCCAGTCGGTGCAGTCGTTATTATTCCAAGTAAGATTAACAACTGGGCACTCGAAACTGTTCCTCAAGCAGGACTCAATGGTCGAAAAGGCTATCAGCCACGAGGTAAATGTCTAGGCGGTTCTTCCGCCATCAATGCAATGGCTTATATTCGTGGCAATCGCAAAGATTATGATGGTTGGGCCGCACTAGGTAATACAGGCTGGACTTACAATGAAGTCCTTCCCTACTTCATCAAGTCAGAAAATAATGAACGCATCCATGATGATTTTCATGGACAAGGCGGCCCACTCAACGTGAGCGATCTGCAATCAAATAACCCACTACAAAACACCTATTTGGCTGCAGCAAGCGAAGTCGGTTATCCAATTAACCATGATTTCAATGGTGAAGAACAAGAAGGTCTCGGCACCTACCAAGTGACTCAAAAAAATGGCGCCCGCTGGAGTGCAGCCAAAGGTTACTTATTCCCACATATGGGTAATCGTTCAAATCTTCATGTTGAAATCAATGCGCTTGCGCAACGGATTATTATCGAGAACGGCCGCGCAGTTGGCGTGGAATTCAAACAAAACGGTGTCAAAAAAACCATTCGTGCGCGACGCGAAGTCATTGTTTCTGCGGGCGCGTTTCAATCACCCCAATTACTCATGGTTTCAGGTATCGGTGATCGGCAAGAATTGGAAAAGCACGGTATTCCCGTCATCCAAGATCTACCGGGTGTAGGTAAGAATTTGCATGACCACCCAGATTTTGTTTTTGGCTATAAGTCTAATAATACTAAAGATACTTTTGGTGTCTCACTCAGTGGTTCGATCAAAATGCTGGGTCAAATCCAAAAATACCGTCAAACCCATCACGGTATGGTCTCTAGTAATTTTGCCGAATGTGGTGGCTTCTTAAAATCTCATCCTGATTTAGCGATTCCAAACTTGCAATTGCACTTTGTTGTTGCATTGGTCGATAACCATGCCAGAACCATGCACATGGGGCATGGCATTTCCTGTCACGTTTGTTTACTTAATCCACGCAGTCGAGGCACAGTGAAACTGAGTGGCCCGACAATGGATGATACCCCCTTAATCGATCCAAATTTCTTTGGAGATCCTGCCGATATTGAAGACATGGTTGCAGGCTTTAAGATGACCAAAAAATTAATGGATGCTGAAGCGTTTAAAGGCGTGATTAGCAAAGATCTGTTTACTGCCAATATTCAAAATGACGATGACATTCGAGCCGTTCTCCGCCAACGCACCGATACGGTTTATCATCCAGTGGGTAGCTGCAAAATGGGTATTGACGACATGGCTGTTGTTGATCCCACGCTTAAAGTTTATGGCATACAAGGTTTACGTGTCGTTGATGCGTCAATCATGCCGAGTGTGGTCAATGGTAATACCAATGCGCCAACGATTATGATTGCTGAAAAAGCCGTGGATATGATCCGAGCTGAACATTCATAAGATAAAATGCCGAGAACTTGACAAAAACAATTTTCGGCGTTTAATAAAACGAACTACTTCTTCTATATATAAGGACATATATATGAATACTAAAATGAAAATGTTAGCAGCGGCAACGTTGACAGTGGTCGCAAGTTCTAGTTATGCACAAACCATTTGTGTTTTTGATCCGCTAGGCTCGCAAGGCGATAATTTTTCTTTGATGAAAGATTATGCTGTCGACGCTAAGCAATGGGGCGGAGATATCATCTTAAAACCCTATGCAGACGAAAAGCTTGCGACAGCAGATTTTAAATCAGGCAAATGTGACGGAACTGCAATTACTGGAATCCGAGCACGCCCCCTCAACGATTTCGTCGGAACAATTTCATCGCCAGTCGGTTTACTGACTAATGAGCAAACAAGAACGGTAATGGCACTTGTTGGAAATCCTAAGCTTGCATCGGATATGCGGAACGGTGATACCGAGGTTGTAGGCGTAACAACGCTTGGTTTTGCCTATATTATCGTACGAGATCGGACGAATAATACGATTCCTAAATTAGCAACCATTAAATTTGGAACATTGGCTTTTGATAAGGTGCAAGACATTGTTGTCGAAAAATTTGGCGGAACGTCAGTTCCTTTAGAATTAAGCGAAATTGGATCAGCATTCAATACAGGTAAAGTTGGAGCTATCCTTTTGCCTGCGGTCGCCTTCAAACCGTTTGAAATCAATAAAGGGCTGGGTACGCAAGGTGCGATGTTTAAATTTCCTGTCGCCTTAATGACATATAATGTTTTAATTCATCAAGATAAATTTCCTGAAGGGTATGGTCAGAAAAGTAGATCTTGGTTTGTTGGTCAGCTAGATCGCCAGATGGCAACAGTCAATAAAATCGAAAAAAGCATAGAACCACGGTATTGGGATGTGGTTCCCTCAAACATTGCACCTGGGTATGTCAAGATATTGCGTGCAGCTCGAATTAGCTTAACGAAGGAAGGCATTTACAATAAAAAAATGATCGGCATCCTCAAGAAAATTCGTTGCCGCCAAGATCAAGCCAGCTATGAATGTTCATCAACAGAAGAGTGATTTCAGTTAAACCATCATAAACATATGATTCTAAGATTTTTTTCAAAAAAATAAACCGCGATTATCATAGTCTGCGGTTTATTTTTTGAGATGAGAGATGTTTGGATTTTAAGATAATTGATCAATCTGAACCACATCGATGTTTACTTAACACCTCAATCAACCTCTCTACATCCTCATCTGAATGTGCAGCACTTAGCGTCACACGAAGCCGACTCGTTCCCACGGGTACGGTCGGTGGACGAATGGCAACGGCAAGAATACCTTCCAGCTCTAATTTTTTTGATAACGCCAAAGTCTTTTCCGCTGAACCGATAATAATCGGTTGAATCGCCGTTTGGCTTTCCGTCAATTGCCAGCCTTGCTCCAAGAGCGCTGCACGCAATCGAAAAACATGTGCAGCCAAACGTTCACGACGCCACGTTTCAGTCTCAATGAGATCCAACGCCGCAAGCGTTGCCGCAGCCAAAATCGGTGGCGTTGCTGTGGTAAAACAAAACGTCCGCGCTCGACTTTGCAAATACTCGATTAGTTCATCCGAACCCGCCACAAACGCACCAAACGTCCCCACTGCTTTACCCAACGTAGCCATATAGACATC
>JACMMY010000046.1 GCA_014378805.1 Moraxellaceae bacterium | reverse complement strand
GAGGCATCCACCAACCCTTCCACTTTGTCTTTTTCAACTCGTTGCATCAGCGGTTGGAAAGTCTCAATACGATGATCGAGCAACACGTCAAAACGACTATCCCAATCCATGGTTTTCAAGTTCAAGAACGACTGAACTTGCGCCGCCATGATCGGTAAAATCGGTGATAAATAAACAATCAATTGACGGAACAGATTAAGACCTGTTGAGCAAACTGCATGGACTTCATGTTCCATGCCATCTTGTTTTGCCAATGCCCACGGTTTTTTGTCATCAATATACTGATTCGCACGATCAGCCAGCGCCATGATGTCGCGAATGGCACGACTAAATTCGCGCTGTTCATACGCACGACCAATCGCCTCGCCTGCATCCATAAAGTCTTGCAGCAATTGCGGTTCGCTAGAAGTCGGTGACAATTTGCCGTCAAACTTCTTGCTGATAAACCCTGCACAACGGCTGGCGATATTGACCACTTTACCGACCAAATCGCTATTCACTTTCAGAGTAAAATCTTCGAGATTCAAGTCGATATCTTCAACCGTATCCGACAATTTACTGGCGAAGTAGTAGCGCAGATATTCAGGGTTCAAATGCTCTAAATAGGTTTCGGCTTTAATGAACGTACCGCGCGACTTGCTCATTTTTTCTTTATTCACGGTCAAGAAACCATTGGCAAAAATCGCGGTAGGCGTGCGATAGCCCGCACCTTCCAGCATTGCTGGCCAGAACAACGAATGGAAATAAACGATGTCTTTACCAATGAAGTGATACAGCTCAGTCGTGCTGTCTTTGGCAAAGTATTCATCAAAGTTTAGGTCGTGACGCTTGCTACACAGATGCTCAAAACTCGCCATATAACCAATCGGCGCATCGACCCAAACGTAGAAATACTTATTCGGCGCATCAGGAATTTCAAAACCGAAATACGGCGCATCACGCGAAATATCCCAGTCGGTTAAACCTGACTCAAACCATTCGCCGAGTTTATTGCTAATACTCGATTGCAAGCGACCTTCAGCACGTGTCCAATCTTGAAGGAACTCGGTGAAGTGCGGCAATTGAAAGAAATAATGCTCAGATTCTTTCTCGATTGGCACCGCGCCGCTCAAAGTTGAGAACGGATTTTTCAGTTCGGTCGCATTGTAAGTCACACCGCACACTTCGCACGAATCACCGTATTGATCTTTGGCGCCGCACTTTGGACATTCGCCTTTGATGAAACGATCAGCAAGGAACAAGCCTTTTTCTGGATCAAACAATTGGCGCACAGGACGCGCGGTGATATGTCCCGCATCGCGATTTGACAGGTAAATTTCGCGTGAACGTTTGCGATTTTCTTCGCTATGCGTTGAATGGTATTGATCAAACGCCACATAAAACCCTGCAAAATCACGCTCATGTTCGCGTTGCACTTGGGCGATTTGTTGTTCTGGGGTCACGCCATTCGCTTCGGCTTTGAGCATGATTGCGGTGCCGTGCGCGTCATCGCCACAAACGTAAGTGACTTGATGACCTTGCGAACGCATTGCGCGCACCCAAATATCGGTTTGCACATAACCGACCAAATGACCTAAGTGAATCGGGCCATTGGCGTAGGGCAATGCACTGGTGACAAGGATTTTTCGACCCGTTTTTGAAACATGGTTTGCGGGTTTATTTGCAGATGCAACATTCGTCGACACGGAACTTTACTCATATTTATTACCAATATGCCTAATATAGCAAAACTAAGCTTTAATCGCCTGTGCTATTGTGCCGCGAAGTTGATAAAATCTGGCTTATTGAAGAAAAGCTGCACATCACAAAACTGATTTCAATATCAGGGAGCCCCTTATGTTTGATCGAATTAAAGACCTTTTTGCACCAGCACCCACCGAAAAAGGTTCTGTCCCTGATGATCAACTTTTGGATCAAATGCTTAATCTGCAAATGCTTCCTGAAACCACAGCAAGCATTGCATCACTGATTACTCAGCGCGAACGAGTGGGTCAAACGCTGAATTTGACCATTAAATTGCCCGCTGGCTACAAAGGCGAACCGCAAATACTGCATGACGAACTCGCGGCGGCACTTGAACCACTCGGCATTCAAGAACTGAACCTGCACCTCATTACCCAAAAAGTGTCAGGTGAGCCACAACCAACATATAACCCAGAACAAGCCAAAGCTGAACAAAAGCTTCCAGTCGTCACCGATGCCAGCGCACCTGTGCAAACTTCGACACCAACACGTCCTGTGCCGCCGAAACAAACTGAATTGAAAGCACATCCACGTATTCGTCACATCATCGTTGTGGCGTCAGGCAAAGGCGGTGTCGGTAAATCCACAACTGCGGTCAATCTTGCCCTCGCTTTGCTCAAAACGGGCGCAAAAGTCGGCATGTTGGATGCGGATATTTATGGCCCAAGTATTCCGACCATGCTCGGTATCGCGGGCAAAACACCGCTGATTGAAAATGATCAATTTGTACCACTATCTGCGCATGGTTTAGCGGTGTTGTCGATTGGCAATCTCACGGGCGATGACAATACGCCGATTGTCTGGCGCGGTCCGAAAGCGACTGGCGCATTGATGCAATTATTTGGTCAAACCAATTGGCCTGAGCTGGATTATTTGGTGATTGATATGCCGCCAGGCACTGGCGATATTCAACTGACACTGGCGCAGCGCATTCCTGTTTCTGGCGCGGTGATCGTCACGACACCACAGCACATTGCGCTGCTTGACGCGCAAAAAGGCATTGAGCTATTCAATAAAGTGAATATTCCCGTGCTGGGCGTGATTGAAAATATGGCGCTGCATGTCTGTAGCGAATGTGGTCATATTGATGAGATTTTTGGGGCGGGTGGTGGTGAGAAACTGGGCGCGCAATACCATGTGCCGTTGCTGGGTAAATTACCCCTGACCCGTTCAATTCGTATCAATGCTGACACTGGTAATCCAAGTGTCGTCGCAGGCGATGATGCCGCACCGCTCTATCAGCAAATTGCGCTCAATGTAATTAAGGCAGTTGAGAAGTTAGGTGAAGTTCATGCGAGGGATGATAGGAGGATTTTTTGATTAATCCTAATCTAACCATAAAATAACCATCCAACCCAAAAATAGGAGAGGATGGTTTGAATTTATATTGAAAGCTGAATTAATTTTATCTATCGCTCGCTCTAAAATGAGCCAATAATAGACTAGATTGTTTTGATTGACTTTCGTCGCCCTTTTTCATCATAGGTATGAATAGTATTACCTTGCTTTATACTAAAAGTGGTCGATGTATAACCGATCAACTCGTCGTCTTTTATGGCGGTTTTTACACACAATAACTTCCCATCTTCATCATGAACATAGAAAGAATTTCCCTTTTCCAACACATTGCCAATACTCATAACAATCTTCCTTATTAATTTAAAAACTTATTCATCTTTTTCTACGAAAATAAGTAAACCAAAACCGTTTTCAACTCCTAGTTCAGAAAACGAAACTGTCTTATTATAAATTCGTTTTAAATCTGGAGATTCTTTCTCTGAATATGGTTGTACCCCATTCAAAGCTTCCGCAGAGCAAGCAATAAATACTGTATCACCTTCGACATCCACAACGGTTACCCAATGACTATCACCATCAATACTCAAAATAAAAACTTGATTGGAATTTATTAGGTTTTTTAACTTCTTAACAGAAGCTATATTCTCTTTCCAACAAATCTCAAGATCCATGTTTAGTGCAGATACAAAACTATGGGAAAAACTTTCAAGATAAAGAGAACATGGGTCTAGCTTTTCGGTTCCTCGTCCAGCAATAAAATCACTCATATCGAAAGGTAACGCGCGTATACTTTTGACCCATTTTGCTTGAGTAACATCCTTTTGACTCAATGCGGTGGCTGCATTAGCAAGACTATACAAAAAACAAGCACCATCTCTGTCTCCTTGAGCAAGGATTTTTCGTTTTGTGATCATAAAAACTCCATTTATATATTAGATTTTAAGGAAGGAACTTTGTTATAGGGCTACTCAGATACTAGCTGATTGCACATACTTCTTAGGTCTACCACCTAACTTACCATTTTGACGCGCAGCTGCGGCTTTTGCCTGACTAGTCGATGCACCGCCTAACTTACCATTCTCTGCCGCCATCCAACGCTTCGAACCTAGAAAACCCTCCAGCAATGCAGGGATATAAATATCTGCATCCAACTTTGGAAAATGAATCCCTAAACCAGAGGGTGAAATTTCACTATCGAGCAGATCGGCAACATGAGCATGTTCCAATCCTTGCACTTGTTTCGGTGAAAAAGCCAACTCCAACCCAGACGCAAGTTCAATGACGATACGTCCAATACGACGATCATAACGGACGGAAATAACGGCTGGAAACGCTGCTTTTTTTTCAGCACCGCGCTGATTCGCTGCATCTAAAATATCTTTAGTGATTTCCATGAATCTCACTCCATTTCGCACAAAGTTCCGACAAGTTTGCCATCAAGGCTTCAGCGATCTTCGTCAACTCTTTTAGAGAAAAACCATAGTTTTCGCGTAGTTCTGGCGTACCGTGAGGACAGTTCAAATTGAAAACCGCCTCTTTACCTTTTCCAATGATATGGACATGGGCAGGACGATGATCATTTGGATAGATCACGACGCGCAATCCATCAATTATTAATATAGTTGGCATTATACAAGAAACCCAATCAGCTTTGGTTATTATTTATACTTATTAAAATCACGGTGAAACCTACCCCATTAACCGCCCAATCAACAGCGGCACAGCCGTTTCAGTCCGCAAAATCCTTTGCCCCAAACTCACAGGCATACAACCACTTTTCTCCAACAGATCAATTTCAAATGGAATAAAACCACCTTCCGCACCCACCACGAGCAGACACGGGGTCGTCAACCCAATCGGCGCAACCGCCGTCGCATATGGATGCGCAACAATTGCAGCCTTACCCTGAATCAACGCAGGCAACTCATCCTCCACAAACGGACGAAAACGCGGACGTAACTCAATCAAGGGTGCTACCGTATCACCCGCCTGCTCCAGCCCAAGCACCACGATTTGCTGCAACTCATCAAACACCTGACTCTGCCAATAACTCTTTTCCACACAACGACTATTTAGCAAAACCAACCGCTCCACACCCATCGTCACCGCATCCATAATCAACCGCCGCAACACCAACGGTCGCGGCAACGCCAAAACCAGCGTCAGTGGAATCTTCGCAGGCGGCGGCGTATCAAGCACGAGATGACTAAAGGACACACTTTCTGCCGTGATCTCAGCAACCTGAGCACTTCCCTTCAAACCATCACGCACACCGACCTTGATCGAATCGCCAACCTTTAGATTCAGTGTTTGATGCATGTGTTTTAAGCGGCGAGCATCGGTAATTGAGGCTTGATGGTTTTCATCAGATTGCAGATCATCTTGTTCGAGGAGGAGTAAATTCATATTTTTTCTAATGTTTTATACCGTTGATTTCAGCAAGTCATCAACCAAATTAAGCTGACGTTTGAGCGCACCTTGATTGGCCTTCATCACCGCGAGAGCAGCACTTGCAGCATCCTCACATTGTGCCTCGCTCAGCAACCAATCGCGCCAAACCTGCATGACCGCGTTTGCATCATTGACCTGAATCAACGCGCCCGCTTCTTTTAATAACTCAACAATCTGCGCAAAGTTAAACGTATGCGAACCCATCACCACAGGCACGCCGAGACTTGCAGCTTCTAACGGATTATGACCACCTGTTTCGGACAATGAACCGCCAACAAAAGCCACTTTGGATAGCGCATACCACGTCCACATTTCGCCCATACTGTCCGCAAGGAAAACCGAAGTGGTGCTATTTCCAGCTTGATTCAGCGAACGTCTTGTATAGCTCAACCCCTGCTCTTCAATCAACGCCGCCACCCGATCAAAACGCTCAGGATGACGCGGCGCAATGATGAGTAATGCTCGAGGAAACTCAGCATGCAAGGCTTTAAATGCCGTCAAAATCTCTTGTTCCTCTGGCTCATGCGTACTCGCCGCGAAAAGCACTGGACGACCTTCCAGTTGCCAATCGAGCTTTAGTTTTTTCGCCAGTTCCAGACTTGCATCAGGCGCAGTTAAATCAAACTTCAAGCTGCCCGTGACAATCACTTTGCTCTCAGCTGCACCCAGTCCAATAAAGCGATTCGCCGTATCTTGATCTTGCGCCGCGATGCGAGTGAGGTGTTCAAGCATTGGTTTAACCAAGCTCGTAAAGCGCGCATATCCTTTCGCGGAACGCTCTGAAAGACGTGCATTCATGAGCAAGGATGGGATTTTATGATGGTGCAAAATTGCCAGCAGATTCGGCCAGATCTCCGTTTCAATTAACAGCAATGCACGCGGATGATGAAGATCGATAAATTCACTCATCAAACTTGCAGTGTCGATCGGGAGGAAATGTTGTTCTAATTGATGATTTTGAATATCTTTGGCAAACAGTGTTTTCACCCGCGCCGAACCTGTCCGCGTGGTATTCGTGACCAACACAGGCAAACCCATATTCAACAAATGCTGAATGATCGGCTGCGCTGCATTGGTTTCGCCAACGGAAACAGCATGAATCCAAATGGGATTTTTTAGGCTTGCAGCAGGGAGTTTTCCGAAGCGTTGCGCGACTTCGAGTTGATAATCAGGCTCATGGCGCGAACGCAGAAAAACGCGCAGTCGATAGAGCTGCGCGATGATGGCGAGTAACAGTGAATACCAAAAAGGCATCAGGTTTTATAACCCCATTTTTAGACTAGCTTCAATAAACTTATCCAAATCACCATCTAACACCGCGCCAGTATTCGACGTTTCGACACTGGTACGTAAATCTTTAATCCGCGAATCATCCAACACATACGAGCGAATCTGGCTGCCCCAACCAATATCAGACTTGGTTGCTTCCAGTGCTTGCTGCGCTTCGCTACGTTTTTTTAGTTCAAGATCATACAATCTCGCACGCAGCATTTTCCAAGCACGGTCACGGTTGGCGTGCTGACTACGCTCATTCTGACACGCAACCACGGTATTGGTCGGAATATGCGTCAAACGGACTGCAGAATCGGTTTTATTAATATGCTGACCACCCGAACCAGACGCGCGATAAGTATCGGTACGCACATCGGCAGGATTGATATCAATCTCGATATTATCATCAATTTCAGGTGACACGAACACGGATGAGAATGAGGTATGACGACGATTACCCGAATCAAACGGCGACTTACGCACTAAGCGATGCACGCCAGTTTCGGTGCGTAACCAACCAAAGGCATACTCGCCTTCAACCCGAATCGTCGCGCTCTTAATGCCCGCGATTTCGCCATCAGACTCTTCCATGATTTCAGCTTTGAAACCATGACGCTCAATCCAGCGCAAATACATACGCAGCAACATCGACGCCCAATCTTGCGCCTCAGTACCGCCCGAACCCGACTGAATATCCACGAAGCAATTGCACGGATCCGCTTCACCGCCAAACATACGGCGGAATTCCAATTTACCCACATCCGCTTCCGCAGCATCCAACTCAGCTGTGACTTCTTCAAGCAGACTTTCTTCATCCGCTTCAACTGCCAAATCCAACATCGCTTGCGCATCATCGACTTGCTTGGTCAAGTTGTTGAGTACGTTGACCACGCCCTCTAATTCACCTTTTTCTTTCGACATGCCTTGCGCGCGCGGTGCATCATTCCAGATGGCAGGATCTTCAAGTTCACGTAGAACTTCTTCTAAACGCTCAACTTTTAGATCATAGTCAAAGATACCCCCTAAGCGTGTTGCCGCGCTCAGTCAGGTCTTTAATGCGAAGGATATACGGGTTAATTTCCACGGATTTGCTACTCTGTAAATATGTAAACGTTCAATAAGGGGGCGATTTTAAACCAAACTGAGTAGTGACGGCGTTTTTTTTGCCATTATCCGATCAGCCCAACAAAATCACCTATTTGTTGCCTCTGCCAATTTCATCTCAAACAACGCGGCGACCAAATCAGATTGGGTAATAATCCCCTCAACATGTTTCTCAGCATCTACAACCAACACATAATGTAAGCCTTGATCTGAAAACAATTGCACCAGATCACCAATTGGTTGTTCCGCACGTACCGTCGGCGCTTCATGCGACATAATATCAATCACATGTTTCGCCCAATATTCCTCAAGAGGATTAATAATATGGGTTGTATCGCCCCGAGGCACCAAAAAATCCTGAATAGACAGTAAGCCTTGTAACTGATTTTTCTCATTCACAACTGGCAAGGCCATCATTTCCAATTCACGCAGCTTAGTAAGCGCCTCGGTCAACGAAGTCGTCGGGAGTACCGTAATCAAATCCTTCGACATAATCTCCGCACAACCCACATCACCGAATTGACGCTGAAATGAATTCACTTTGGCTTGATTAATTAAGTCCGCCAAGTCACTTTTGTTAATGTCGAGAAGCTCGCCAAAACCATTCAAAGCGCGATCTAAATCATGGCTCGTAAAACCTAAACGTTCGCTGGGTAATGGATCGGTGGTTCTTGCTGGTTTTGCAATCTGATGTGGGTAACGATGACGCAGCACGTTATTAAAAATCAACGCTAAAATCAATAAAAATAACGAATTGAGCAAAACTGGAAATACCACAAACTGATAACCCAGCGCATAAATCGCAGGCCCACCCATCACCGCCGTGATCGCAACCGCGCCACTGGGTGGATGTAAACAGCGCAGGATAAACATAAAACCAATCGCCGTCGCGACTGCAACAGCAGCACCTAACCCAAGATTAAACGCGAAATGTTGGGCACAAAACACACCCACCACGCCTGCCACCAGATTACCACCAATCATCGACCACGGTTGCGCCAACGGACTTGCGGGAACGGCAAATAACAAGACAGCAGATGCGCCAATCGGGGCAACAAACCAAAGTTTTACATCGCCTAAAGCATAACGACTAAGCCATTCCGCAAACATCAAACCAATCAGCGCACCTAGGCAACTATAAAATATTTCACGCTTAGAGACGGTCAACGGCGGAGGAACAAAAGAACGTAGCCAACTTGAAAACGCTGTCACGATTTACCTGCTATCTTTTTATTGACCTCAATCTCGGGATGAATCTTCAACTCAAACAGGCGCAAGCCAAACCACCTTTAACTGCACACGGCGTTCGCCGCGAAACTCATTAATATCGAGCTGATAGGCCATTTGCACACGCGAGCTTTCCGTCGGCCATACATCGAGATCAACATTAAACGCAATCGCTTCTAGCCAATTACCACCCTCGATATGCCGCAAGGTTAGTTTCAAATGCTTTTCTTTGAGAATCCGTTGTTCCAGAATCTCAAATTCGCCCTCAAAAACAGGCGGCGGAAAAGCCTGTCCCCACGGATCACCTTCTTGTAATTGATTGGCGAGTTGTAATGAAAAATCATCCGCGCCAAGCGCACCATCTGTCCACAATACAGGTTCAAATAAATGCGCATCATGCTCAGCAATCACCGCTGAGAAGGCATCCGCAAATGCCTGAAAATTTGCAGCTGGCAATGTCAACCCTGCCGCCATCGCATGACCGCCAAAT
>JACMMY010000045.1 GCA_014378805.1 Moraxellaceae bacterium | reverse complement strand
TCTTCGTTGCCAGAAGCTGCTGCTACCATCGATTGATAGCGCGTTTTCAAATCTTCATCTGTGACATTAACTTGATCAGTCAACGTACTGCTATCCACGGTAATATAATCAAAATTGACTTGTTCAATACTCTTGAGATTCGCTTTATTGGCATTAAAGTAAGTACTGATTTGCGCATCAGACACGTTAACCTGAGCTAAATAAGGTGCTGCAAGCACACTAGCAAGCTGCACATCTCTTTTCTCAGTTTGCAACTTCATGAGGCGGTCAAGTTCTGAACCTCCTGCAATGCCTGTATTCGTTACGCCTTGCGCCAACAAACTCATCGACGTTTGATCGCGAATCAATTTGAATAAAGTGACTTTATCTTTGCCACTATTTTTTAAATAAGCTTGAAACAGTTCATCAGAAAACTTATTTTCTTTTTGAAAAGTTGGCTCTTTATGCAAAAGCTCAACGATCTGATTGTCTGACATATTCACGCCAAGTCGATGGGCTTGTTGTAGAAGCACACTTTGAGCAATTAGACTGTCTAATACTTGTTTATTCAGCACCGTCTCATCAATCAAATCAGCGTTACCGCCCACTTTAGCCAAAAGTGCTTTGCGTTGATCGCCTACTCGCTGCTCTAGCTCTGCGCGACTAATCTCTTTTTTATCGACTGTTGCAGCAGTTTCACTATTTGCGCCACCACTAAAATAGCCTTCAACGCCAAATAATACAAATGGTAATGCTAAAGCGACCATGAGTACTTTGCCCAACCAACCACGTACTAGTGTTCTAAAGCCTTCCATAAATCATATTTCCATTTCAACAAGCAGGCAATTAAAAAAATGAAAAACGCGCCATAGGGCGCGCCTCTTGAAACATAACAAATCTAAGTTATTGTAAAATACTTATCGCGCGTTGTTATGGTTCTAAAACTAGTATTTCTTATGCAACGATGTCTTTCAGACCTTTACCTGCTTTAAAGCCTGGTACTTTGCTTGCAGCGATTTGAATTGCAGCACCAGTCTTTGGGTTACGACCTGTACGTGCAGCACGCTCTTTGACACTGAATGTACCAAAACCAACGAGGGTAACGGTATCACCGCTTTTAAGCGCTTCACCAACAGCTGAAATAACAGCATCTAATGCTTGTGCTGAATCAGTTTTTGAAAGTGATGCTTTAGAAGCAATCGCATCAATAAGCTCAGATTTATTCATAGTGGAAATATCCTATAGGTTGTTAAAAATGTGTCCGACAAAAGACGTGCGACCTTTATATCAATGAGTTTAAGGCTTGGCAAGCAATACATACGAAGAATACTAAAAATAATCATAATAAATAGACATTACATTTTTAACATCTAAATAAGTATACTTTTATTTTTTTACAACATGATCTTGCAATGACTTGATATCTATTGTTAATTGATCAACTTGAGCGCTTAAATGATGAATAAGCGTTGTTAATTCACTTATTTCACGATGTGACGCGATTCCCAAGCGTGAAATTCCTTGATTAAGACTCTCATCAAGCACTTTCTCAACTTTGTGACGTGTTCCGGCCACACGCTCAGTGACTTTTTCACGAACTTCTTCGACGGCATCCGACGTTGAATCAACGAGTCCTGTGGTTTTTGATTCTAGTTCTTCACCCACTTGCACCAAGGAATCAAAAAGACGAGTGCCTTCTTCTTCTGCACGCGAAAAAGCACCTAAACCAGCCAGCCAAATTTGTTGGGTATATTTGCGAAAATCCAAACCACCTTTACGGCGTGATTCTTCTCGAACGGATTGATCAGATGCAGTCATAGTCGCCTCAGACTCAATAGGATGAATGACTTGGGTGTTTATTGTACGCTTTTTCATTACAAATCGTTCCTTCATATGAACCCTCAGAATCGATTCATATTATTTTTTATATCTTAAGTTTAAACGATCAGAGCAAAGTTGAAATCGGGATTGCTCACTGACTTGATCGTGAGTAAACGCAAGGTCTTGCCTATAATTGTAGCATATCAATATCAATTGGTTTATGACTTGTATCGTAGAATTTTTATAAAAACATAACTTAGACAAATTGACTGCAAATTCAAAAACGCAACAGGTTTCAAAAAACTAATGAGTGTGTTAACGTCCACTAAATACGTATATTTACGATGATGTTCTACAATCTCGTCGATTACGAAACCTTAATATGCAACGAGAGACAAAAAACAAAAGGTTTTTATGAGTTAATTGAACTTGTAAGCTGTTTGATTTTGTGCGGAGCTGAATGTTCATGGAAGATCGATCAGAACACTTAAATTTTGCAAGTGTCATACAATCCATCACGCTGATCGTATTAGAAGCTTTTTTAACTTTCTTATTAAAGTCTGACAGACAGTCAAAAAAAATTGCCCAAAACCTCATTCACCAACAGGCATTGGTTGAAATAAGAACGAGCTTTCCTTCAACGGTTGTGTTTGTGACATTCACATCACGCGGTGTACTCTTGGATGCAAAACAACCTGAACGTCATGTTGATGCAGTGATCACTGCCACATTTAAAGATATGGCATACGGTTTTTTTACCGCACCAGCCTCATCGCTTCGTAAAATAAAAATCGACGGCCCTATTGAATTAATTGATGAATTGAGAATACTCATGAGTAGTTTTAACTTACAGCAGATTATTAATCATTGGGTTCAATCCGATTGGTTCAAATCGTTATTAGTCCCAAATAAAGACGTCGATGAAGATGGTGAACAAATCACCCATGGTCGCGCTACGCGCAGCCAACGCACGCTCATCAAAAAACTCAATGAACAGCAGCTTATTGTCGATCAAATGAATTTGCAGACGAAAGAACAGCTCTATGTGATTGCTAAGCTGCATAAGCGCATGAAAATATTAATGACCGTTGGATTTATGATGTTATTTTGTCTTGCAGCCGGATTAGCGGGAACTTTAATTTATTTTTTAAGGTAATTTAAGTCGTTTTATGGTTTCGTAAAAATTAACACTTTAAAATCAAATTTCTGCATATCAACGAAGCAAAATGAATTGTTGAGCTTCGTTAAAAGGTGCTGAAAATACATCAATAAAGTGCGCCCTGTAAAACATCAACAGACGCCACATAAAATAATTAAATAATATTTCATCACCTTTAACCCTTTTCGCAAAAATCCTCGTTTACCTAAGCATCTACTCCACCAAGGATGCTTTGCCATGAAACGTCACCCTCTCGGCTTAATGATAGCCATCGTCTTATTACAAACTGCCTGCACTACTCAAAATAAATCTTTCCAACAGGAACATATTTATTCACCACATCAGGTGGCGAATGTCATTGCACCTAAGCCAGTATTCGAACCAGAAATTCTCAGTGATAAAAAAGATAATCCTACCATCGTCAATGCGGGGGAAGAAAAAGAAAATTATGATGAGTTAAGTGCTTCAGCTTCTAGACATTTTGATGCAAGTTTTGCAAAGTCACGTATGCAGGCAGCAAAATCAATTTCCAATCAAGCGAAGACACGACAAGCACCAATGGCAATGGGACAAGTCATGGCCTATGCGCCCGCCCCTGCACCCACGATGGATGCCTACGCGATGTCGCGAGAAGAACGTGACCAGTTCGCCCATTTCAATGACAATCCGATTAAACAAGCCACCAATGACCCTGTTTCCACCTTTAGTTTGGATGTGGATACAGGAAGCTATGCGCTCGTACGTCAGTTCCTGCAACAAGGTCGTTTGCCTGCCAGCGATGCCGTGCGTACTGAAGAGCTGATTAATTATTTCAGCTATAGCTACCCTAAAAATAAAGGTCAAACGCCTTTCTCTACCGATACTGAACTCAGCACTGCGCCGTGGCAGTCTGAGCATTATTTATTGCGAATTGGAGTGCAGGCGCAGGATATCCAGAGTGCCGCAATGCCACCTGCTAACTTGGTATTTTTGGTTGATGTGTCTGGTTCTATGGACGAGCCCAATAAATTACCGCTAGTGATTAGTAGCTTGCAAATGTTAACGCAACAACTGCGTCCACGAGATAAAGTCTCCCTCGTCGTCTATGCAGGGCGCACTGAAGTGGTTTTGGAGCCAACCGCAGGTAACCACAAAGCAGACATTCAGGCGGCATTAGCACGCTTGCAGGCAGGCGGTAGTACGGCTGGAGCTTCTGCCTTGTCACTGGCGTATAAAATGGCGCGAAAAGGCTATATTAATAATGGCATTAATCGTATTTTAATGGCGACGGATGGTGATTTTAATGTCGGCGTGACGGATACCAATCAATTGAAAGATATGGTTAAACGTGAACGCGAAACAGGTATTACCCTATCCACATTGGGGTTTGGTCAGGGTAATTTCAATGATTAGATGATGGAACAAATCGCTGATGTAGGAAATGGTAATTACAGCTATATCGACTCGCTGAATGAGGCGCGTAAAGTGCTGGTTGATGAGCTGGGCAGCACGTTTAATACGGTCGCAAAAGATGTGAAAGTGCAGATTGAGTTTAATCCAAATCTGGTTTCTGAATACCGCTTACTGGGCTATGAAAATCGTCAATTGAATCGTGAAGATTTTAATAACGATAAAGTCGATGCAGGAGATGTTGGCGCTGGTAAAAGCGTTACAGCGATTTATGAAATAACGCCAAAAACAGCCTCACCTGCGATGGATGCTTTGCGCTATCAAAGTGGAAAATTAATGGCTAATGCTAATCAAATCATCAGCAAACCAACTAGCCAAGAGCTGGCATTTCTGAAAATTCGCTACAAAAAACTTGAAGGTACGCAAAGTATTTTATTGACGCGGCCTATTGCCAATCCAAGTCGTATTACCGCGTTTAACAATGCCAGTGACAATCAACGTTTTGCAACCGCAGTCGCGGGATTTGGGCAGTTATTACGCCAGTCAACACAAATGAATAATTTGACCTATGCTCAAGTCGCACAAATTGCTCAACAAGCCAAAGGCAATGACCCAAAAGGCAGCAAAGGTGAGTTTGTGCAATTGGTCAAAAACGCCGAGGTTTTGGCTGGTAAAAAAGAAGCTACTCTTGTCCACGATTAAGTTGAGCTTTGAAGTCCTCCCCTGAGGGGGAAGATTTAGATGGGGGTGCTTTTAGCTTTTAGCTTTTAGCTTTTAGCTTTTAGCTTTTAGCTTTTAGCTTTTAGCTTTTAGCTTTTAGCTTTTAGC
>JACMMY010000044.1 GCA_014378805.1 Moraxellaceae bacterium | reverse complement strand
TGGAAAAACACGGACTTGAACAAGCCAAGCGTTTTTCATGGGATGCCAGTGCTAGATCAACACTAGCCGCGATGGAGGGATGGCATAAAAATAAAATTTCAATGACTACTGAAATTTCAGCCATTGGACGTAGGCCGAAGCTAGCCTATATGTCTCCGTTACCACCAGAACGTAGCGGTATTAGCGACTACAGTGCTGAATTATTGCCGCAACTTGCGCGTCATTACGAAATAGAGGTAATCTCCTGTCAAGATTCGATATCTGATCCATGGATTAAGTCAAATTGCTTGGTGCGCACAGTTGACTGGTTTAAAAATAATTCGAGTGAATACGAACGAATTCTCTACCATTTTGGCAACTCGGAATTTCATCAACACATGTTCGGCCTCCTTGCTGAATTCCCCGGAGTTGTTGTTTTACATGATTTTTTCCTTTCAGGTATTGTTGCGCACATGGACTTTACTGGTTATCAGCCGGGAAATTGGGTAAGCGAATTATATAAAAGTCATGGGTATGCTTCAGTTCAGCAACGGTTCCAAACACAAGACTCCTCAGAAATAATTTGGCGTTACCCGTGTAACCTTAGCGTGCTTCAAAATGCAATAGGAGTTATTACACATTCAGAATATTCTCGCCATCTTTGTTTGAAATGGTATGGCGAAAAAGCAAAAAATAGCACGACGGTCATCCCTTTATTACGAGAACCTACAAATAACAATGATCGAGCTATTTCGCGACGCGCGCTGAATTTAACCGACGACACTTTTTGTGTTTGCAGCTTTGGAATGCTCTCACAAACTAAATTAAATCATATATTACTTGAAGCTTGGATTACTTCATCTTTATCTCGCGATAAGAATTGTGTTTTAATTTTCGTAGGCGAAATAGATGGTGGTTATCGCGTTCGAATGCTAGAAGCTATTGAGAAACATGGTCTAAGCGACAGTGTTCGTATTACCGGATGGACTGATACAACCACTTTTCGTCATTATTTATCGGCGGCTGATATTGGTGTTCAATTGCGAACGCTCTCCCGAGGCGAGACTTCTGCGGCGGTTCTCGACTGTATGAACTTTGGCCTTCCCACAATCATCAATGCGAATGGCAGCATGGCAGACTTGCCGGATAACGCAGTATGGAAGCTACCAGATGAGTTTGATAATACCCAACTAGTAGAGGCACTAGAAAGTCTATGGAGTGATGAGCATCGACGCAAGACACTTAGTTTGCAAGCGAAAGAAACTGTAAATACCCGTCATGCACCACGCGCTTGTTCTGACGAATACGCTCGATCGATAGAGTCAATGTACCGTGCCAGTACTGTAAATCTAAAGAATCTAACTACTAAACTCGCCTCCATTTCTGATGTCCCGGAAACAGATAGACAATGGACCTTAGTGGCAAGTACGATTGCACTTTCTATTTCGCCAAAACTTCAATCTCGTCAATTTTTCGTCGACATTTCCGAGCTAGTTTGCAGGGATAGCGGAACGGGGATACAACGAATGGTGCGGGAAATTCTCGCAGAACTTATAAATAGTCCCCCGCTAGGCTATCGAATTGAACCAATCTACGCAACACCGGATGAAGGCTATCGATATGCAAGAAATTTTACTCTAAGATTTCTGAATTGTCCGGACTCTGTTTTACTTGATGAGCCCATTGAATTTAATGCTGGTGACATTTTTTTAGGTTTGGATTTCAGGCCAGAAGTAGTTTTACGTCACGATATTTTTTATAATCAATTGCGCAATCACGGCGTTCAAGTTCAGTTTATTCTTTACGACTTATTAACTATACTTCAAAGTCATAATTTTTTACCTGGTTCTTCTGAATGGATTCAGAGATGGCTTGAAATCATAACAAAATTTGACGGTGCGGTTTGCATTTCCAAAACAGTTGCATCCGAATTATTTGACTGGTTGCAAGTACACGGAACTCAACGCGTTCGCCCGTTTAAAATTGGCTACTTTCACTTGGGCGCAGATATTTCAACAAAGAAGGCAAAAGATTTCGCACCTACATTCAAATTAAAACTAAAAAATATCGCTGCACATCAAAGTTTTTTAATGGTTGGAACAATTGAGCCTCGAAAAGCTCATAGTCAAACCGTAATGGCTTTTGAAAAGTTGTGGGCGCAAGGCTTGAATGTTAATCTTGTCATTGTTGGGAAAGAGGGGTGGATGAGCGATGATACAGTTAAAAGTATACAAAATCATCCTAAACTTAATAGTCATCTATTTTGGTTCGATGGCGTCAGTGACGAACATTTGGAAAGTATATATTCGTCCAGTACTTGTCTTATTGCCGCATCAGAAGGTGAAGGGTTTGGACTACCATTGGTAGAGGCTGCACGTCACCAAATCTCCATCATTGCTCGTGACATTCCCGTATTTCGTGAAGTTGCAGGAGAGCATGCCTTTTACTTCAATGGAACAACACCAAATTCACTTGCCGAAGCAATAACTGATTGGCTAGAGCTTGAAAAATTAGGTCACGCACCAAAATCGTCGACTATGCCTTGGCTAACATGGAAGGAAAGCACTAAAAATCTGTTGAACGTAATACTTGACGATCAGCATTATTTACGTTGGGTACCTGACGGTGTCCACCGTTTTTGGGGTTCGGACAGTCGCCTTGGTTCACAAACCGGTCGTAAGATCGGTCGAGATATTGCGTGTACGGGTACAGCAGGTTACTTGCTTTTTGGCCCTTATCTTAAATTAGATGCTGGTCGGTATCAACTGATAATTCTCGGTGAGTCGGACGTGAATTCTCTTGCTGGGGCACGTATCGATATTGCAGTTGACAAAGGAAATAGAATTATTGGCGAAGGCGTTTTAACTGCGTCTGACCAGAGCGGCTGCCTTTTGGATATGTTAGTCAATCTGGATGAACAGTGTACTGACCTTGAGGTCAGAATATGGGTCAGCGAGAACACCGATTTGACTATTTCTATGATTGAAATTTCTCGACGGAAAGATGAATCTGAAAATTTGGTGGAGATCACGTCTACAGAAAAAAAAGTTTTACCGCTTAATCAGACAGACCAACAACCAATATTTTACAACCAGCCATTTACGGCCACTTATGTCGAAAATATGGAAAGTGCAGGAGTTAAAATACCTGAACAAAACTCAAGTGATAGCTTGGTCTTAATTCAACCTGTTCTCAATAGATTTTCAGATGAATCTAAGATAACAAAGACTGAATGCAGTCCAATAACTTTGACGCAGTCAGCCGAAGCAACAGAAGCCTCAGGCTGCAAACAAATGTCAAATGACTCAAGCAAATCAAAGGAGGTTGGGGTCCAGCCAACCACACCTTACAAAACTAAACTTTCGTCTAACAAACGTAAGCGAGCAGAAGCTGATCGTAAAAAGAAACGTTAACTCTAACCTGATTATTTAGCACAATTTAAAAGAAGAAAGGTGGTAATGAAAACAGCGATCATCACCGGAATCACAGGCCAAGACGGCGCTTACCTTGCCGAACTGCTCTTGGGCAAGGGCTACACCGTGTATGGCACGTACCGCCGTACCAGCTCGGTCAACTTCTGGCGCATTGA
>JACMMY010000043.1 GCA_014378805.1 Moraxellaceae bacterium | reverse complement strand
ATGACCGCCGATTGGATAAGCTAGCGCATGAACCGCAGCGACAGGCGAGTTGGCAAAAGCTTGGCCTGCCATCATTGCACCCAGCAGCATATTTTCACGTGCGACCAAATTTTTGCCATCGTGGATGGCGGTTTGTAAGTTTTGATCTAACAATCGCAGCGCTTCGCGTGCAAGCATATCGGAATAGGGATTTTTTTTAATGGCGCTGGTGAAGGATTCAATCGCATGTACCATCGCGTCAATACCTGTTGCCGCAGTGACCGCAGGCGGTAAACCCAGCGTGAGTTCAGCATCCAATATTGCAGCGTCAGAAAGCAAAATCGGTGAAACAACGCCCATTTTGGTGGTTTCACCTGTGGTCACAATCGCAACGGCGGTCACTTCTGAGCCTGTACCCGCAGTTGTGGGTACTTGAATTAACGGTAAACGGTTACCTGTAACATTATTCACGCCATAAATTTCAGTAATATGCTGAGATTGTGCTGGGTTAGCGAGAAGCGCAATCAGTTTTGCGACATCCATCGAACTGCCACCGCCATAACCAACCACGCCATCAATACCCGATTGTCTTGCTGAATGAGTTGCGGACAAAACGATGGCTTCTGGAGGATCAGCTTGTACATCTGAGTAGATAGTGACTTTTAAGCCACTGTTTTGAATACTTTGAATCGCATCGAGATGCAAATTGAATTCGATAATCCCAGGATCAGTGACAAATAAAACATGCGTCATACCTAAGCTCGCGCATGTTGCACCGATCTGATGGCGACTTCCAGCCGCACAAATAATTTGCCGAACCGTATCGAAGCTAAATCCTTGCATTGATCTCATCCTTCTGGCTTATAGCGATGAGCTATTATCGAAGTAAATCACAACTAATCTGTGATTAAATGGTGATTGACGTCGATTAGCTTGAGCAAAGAATACTGCATTAGTCAATTGATGACCATGGCATTTTCGAAAATTTGTAAGGAACGAAATGCTATCGGCTATTCAATTTTGTATGAAAAATACCCTGTTTTAGTATTTATGTTTTTACAAAGACATAATCTGACTAAATCGTTACGTTTCGTTTGTTGAGCTGATATTACGCGCTCTTTGAGATATTATGATTACAATGAAAAATTTCTCATGAATTTATAAAGGTGAGTATTGATGCAGTTATCTAGCGAAGACGCTTCAAGAGTCGTAGAAATGGCATGGGAAGACAGAACCCCTTTTGAGGCGATTGAGCTCCAATTTGGTTTAAATGAGTCTCTTGTGATCAAACTCATGCGGAGTTGCTTGAAGCCACAAAGTTTTAAATTGTGGCGGAAAAGAGTGAGCGGGCGCTCGACAAAGCATTTGAAAATGCGTAATCCTGAAGTGAGCCGAGGATATTGCCCGACGCAATATAAGCATCGATAATGTGAAAGATGCTAAATAAGTTGCTTGAGGAATGTTATCTTGCATACTTTTATGAAGGCAAGTTGGTTTACAGATGACCACTGTCGTTTGTATTTTTACGAAAAAATACCTTGAATACTCATTTATATGAATCAGACAATTAAAAAAAATCAACTAGATGAATGGAGAATCAAACAGATTCATTATCGCAACACCGAAGCAATGATTGAAACCAACTGGTGGATGGTGTTGGGCGCATTATTGTTTGTAGGTGGCGCTATTGCATCCCTGTGCAACAATAAATCCTTGATATTAATTTCATTATTTGGAATTTTATTGAGCTTAATTAGTCTTTATCTTGGTTACCGTAAGAAAATCAGAGGTTGGGAAATTATCACAGCTCGCTGTATTGACAGGGAGTGGAAGCAAATTCTTGGCAAACCTGGCTTGCAGGGTGGGGTAAGAATGGTATGGACCTTCATACTCCTTTGTGAATACAACAAGGAAGGTCAACGCTATTTGGTGACACCTTCCTATTGGTCACCAACTTTTTTTACCGAAAAGGGATTAAAGAAATTCTTTAATCGAGCAATTAGCTCTGACGGCAACTGTCGGCTTCGCGTGAATCCAGAAAATCCACTGCAAACTGAGCTTGTAGTGAATGGCATGCTGAAAAAACTGATGAGTCATCAGGATTAAATGTTGTGGTGCTTCACTTTGACCAGATACTATCCATTAACTCAAACGTTAGATATTGCAACCAAACGAGGCATACGCATGAGGCATAGCGAACGACACAGGACGCACCGCACGGGATGGCTACGCGCTGCTGTACTTGGCGCAAATGATGGAATCGTTTCTACTGCTAGCCTAGTCTTGGGCATAGCTGCCACAGGCGCTAACACCAAGGTCATTCTTGTTACTGGTAT
>JACMMY010000042.1 GCA_014378805.1 Moraxellaceae bacterium | reverse complement strand
GGAAGAATGACCACTTCGCCATTCACCGCCATTGGGCGTTGTTGGATTTTGTGCATTCCTAAGATTGCAGTTTGTGGTGGGTTCAGAATTGGTGTCGATAACAATGAACCGAATACACCACCATTAGAAATGGTAAATGTGCCACCCGTCATATCATCAATACCGAGTTTGCCGTCACGCGCTTTAGTACCGTACTCGATGATACTCTTTTCAACTTCCGCCAAATTCATACGATCAGTATCGCGAAGAACAGGAACGACCAAACCACGATCAGAAGATACGGCTACACCGATATCGTAGTAGCCGTGATAAACAATATCAGTACCGTCTAATGATGCATTGACCGCAGGGAAACGTTTAAGTGCTTCAGTCGCTGCTTTCACGAAGAAAGACATGAAGCCCAAACGAGTGCCATGACGTTTTTCAAAACGATCACCGTAGGCTTTACGCATATCCATGATCGGTTTCATATTCACTTCGTTGAACGTGGTCAACATCGCCGTGTCTTGTGAAGCAGATAACAAACGCTGCGCAACGCGTTGACGAAGACGAGTCATCGGAACTCGTTTTTCTACACGCTCTCCAACTGCGAGTGATACTGCTGTTGCAGGCGCAGAAGGTGTAGTCACTTTTGGAGCAGCAACATGAGCCACAACATCCTCTTTCGTCACACGACCACCACGACCTGAACCAGATACATCAGCAGGATTGATACCCGCTTCAGCAACTGCTTTACGCACTGCTGGACTTTGATCTTGAGCGGTTTGGCTAACTTCGACAGTGTCGACTACGACAGGATTCAAAGCTGTATTACGTTCAGTAATTTCGACTGAACCCGCGATGCCAACAGGCACTGGGGGTGCTGAAATTCCACCCGCTTCAAACATCGCCAACACTTCGCCAGACAGCACTGTGTCATTTTCATTTTTTGTAATACTGAGCAAGACGCCATCCGCAGGTGCAACCACTTCCAAAACGACCTTGTCGGTTTCAATATCTGCTAAAACTTCATCGCGCTTAACTGGCTCACCCACTTTTTTATGCCAAGCGGCAACTGTCCCGTCTGCAACAGATTCAGGGAAAATGGGGGCTTTAATTTCAGTGGACATTAGATGTTGCTCCTTCAGATTCTTCGTCTATACCGAGTGCAGCTGCAACCAGTGATGTTTGTTGTTTCACATGTAAGTATGCCGAACCACAAGCAGGTGCAGCAGACGCAGGACGCGATGCACAATGGATTGGGGTTCCGGGTTTTACGTCATTCACAAGTGGATAAAGTAACGGTGCGACAAACGTCCATGCACCTTGATTTTTTGGCTCTTCTTGGCACCAGACGACATGCTTATGATTTGGATAATTGGTCAAGATATGGGCTAAACGTGACTCAGGAAACGGATAGAGTTGCTCAACACGAACAATCGCTACATTTTCCAAGTTCAATTCACGACGCTTTTCGAGCAAGTCGTAATAGACCTTACCACCACACACGACCACACGATTGACCGCATTTTTATCAATCGTATCCACTTCATCGATCACAGTCTCAAATTTACCAGTCGCTAATTCAGACAAATTAGACACAGCAAGTTTATGACGCAACAGACTTTTCGGTGACATGACAATCAACGGCTTGCGAATCGGACGCATCGATTGACGACGCAGCAAATGGAAAATTTGCGCGGGTGACGTAGGTGTACAAACCTGCATATTGTCTTCAGCGCACAACTGTAAGAAACGCTCTAAACGTGCAGATGAATGCTCTGGACCCTGTCCTTCATAACCGTGAGGCAGTAACAAAGTCAGACCACAAACGCGTTCCCACTTAGTTTCACCACTGGAAATAAATTGATCAACAACAACTTGCGCACCATTTAAGAAGTCCCCAAATTGTGCTTCCCAAATGATCAACGAGTTAGGGATGGTCGTTGCATAACCATATTCAAATGCCAATACCGCTACTTCAGACAACAACGAATCAAACAACGCAAAACGACGTTGATTTGGTTTGACGTGCTCCAAAGGCACATACATTTCGCCGTTCGCTTGGTTATACAGTTCAGCATGACGATGAGAAAACGTACCACGGCCAACATCTTGACCCGTTAAACGGACGAGCACATCATCATTCAATAATGTTGCGTAGGCTAATGTTTCTGCCGCGCCCCAATTCAATGGAGTTTCACCATGTTGCATTTTCAAGCGATCATCAATGACTTTCTGCACTTGTTTTTGCAACACAAAACCTTCAGGCAACAGATTCATTTCTGTGCCCAGTTTTTTAAGTGTCTCGATATCAACACCTGAATTAAAATCATCGACTAAGGTATGACCTAAATACGGTTTCCAATCAACAAACAATTCTTTATTCGGCTCGCCGACTAAGGCATTAGCGACATGCTCACCTTTTTCGACCGCGTCACGATAATCTTCAACCATCTGATCCGCATCGCTACGTGCGACTACGCCAGATGCAACCATCTTGTCTGTGTACAGCGTGCGCGTCGTTGGTAGCTTCGTAATCACTTGGTACATCAATGGTTGAGTCGCCGAGGGCTCGTCAGCTTCGTTATGACCACGACGGCGATAACAGAACAAATCGATGACCACGTCGCGGTGAAACTGCATCCGATAATCAACCGCCAATTGGGTAATGAAAATGACCGCTTCGGGATCATCGCCATTGACATGAAAAATTGGACACTGAACCATCTTCGCCACATCGGTCGAATACTCAGTCGAACGTGCATCTTCTGGGCGACTTGTGGTAAATCCAACTTGGTTATTGATGACAATATGAATTGAACCGCCCGTGTGATATGCACGGGTTTGTGACATCTGGAAGGTCTCCATCACCACGCCTTGACCCGCGAATGCTGCGTCGCCGTGAACAAGAATTGCGACAACAGAATCACCACCAATATCATCGCGACGGGCTTGACGCGCACGGACTGAACCGACGACCACAGGACTGACGATTTCTAAATGCGAGGGGTTAAATGCCAAAGCCAAATGAACTTCGCCACCTGTTGTCATCACATTGCTAGAATAGCCTTGATGGTATTTAACGTCACCTGAACCTTTCTTATTAAAGGTCTTGCCTTCAAACTCGCCAAACAAGTCCGCAGGGTTTTTACCGAGAATATTCACCAGCAAATTCAAACGTCCGCGATGCGCCATCCCGATCACAACTTCACGGGTTCCGACACTACCCGCTCGCTGAATAATCTCATTGACCATCGGAATAAAACTTTCTCCGCCTTCCAGACCGAAGCGTTTCGCGCCAACATATTTGTTACCGAGTAATTTTTCAAGGCCTTCCGCTGCGGTTAGACGCTCAAGCAAGCCCATTTTAGCTTCTTGCGAAAACTGCGGAATACCGCGAGCGCCTTCTAAACGTTGTTGCAACCAGCGACGTTCTTTGGTATCGACGATGTGCATGTATTCTGCACCGACCGAACTACAGTAGATGGCTTCCATTGCATCAACCATTTCCGCCAATGTTGCTTCGGTTTTGCCGATTTGCAAATTGCCAGTTTGAAAGGTTGTATCGAGATCGGAACGTGACAAACCATGCGCAGCAAGTTCAAGATCAGGCACATGCTGGCGAACCATCAGACCCAATGGATCTAAGTTTGCTTTTTGATGTCCACGATTACGGTAAGCCGCGATCAACTGCAATACGCCAACTTGGCGACGTTCGTGATCGGTACTGACTGAGCTCTGCGCCATGGGCTGAGCACGAGTGGAATTGCGCGCTAACAGTAAAAACTGTTCAATCACATTGCTATGTGGTTGGTCGCCTTTAGGATACTGGTCAAACAATGCTTTCCAGTCTGAACTAACCGAACTTGAGTCGGTCAGATAACGCTCATAGAGTTCTTCGATATAGGCCGCGTTTTCTCCGGATAACTCAGTATCCGCTCGCTGCATCTGTGCCTCTTGCATGAGTTTACTCGTCTTTAAATCATCACCAATCTAATCTTTTACAGCACGGCAAAAGTTCATACCTTCCGCAGTACTGCGCCTAAAAATGCCTCACCGTTAAACAATCCATTCATGATTCAAACAGTGAATGAATGAACTCGTTTAACGCTTCCACGAAACCTGCATTCAACGCTTTATTGAACGCACTGTTAAGACTATGCCAAACGCATACGTCTTGCCAGATCAAAACCCACGTTTTACGTTGGTTTTTGTAGACAAGAATGCAGCGATCGAGCAATTACCTCCAAAGAGTTCGTTAAGAGCAAGACCCAAGCATAAAACCTAGGGTGGACATTTCTATACAAGTCAGATTTGCAAATCAGGTGATATCAACACATAACCTGCTTGGCGAATATGACTTCTCAATCATCACAGCGAAATACAAACAACATTTTAAATGTGCCATAGAAGTGCAGAAACTGGCAATAATAAATGCTCTCGTTCCATGGATGAAAATCCTATCACGCGAACCCACACCAACTTGATTTTTTTGAGCTATATCTAACATTATGATAGAAAATATTACCCCCTAAAAATAAAAAACGCACCGAAATAGATGCGTTTTTTAGCTTAAATCCAATTATCCAGCTTGATCTAGGATCATATTACGAATATGACCAATCGCTTTGGTTGGATTTAATCCCTTCGGACAAACCGACACACAGTTCATGATACCGCGGCAACGGAATAAACTGAACGGATCATCCAAATCAGCCAAACGTTTTGCAGTATCCTTATCCCGCGAATCTGCTATGAATCGATACGCTTGAATAAGTGCAGATGGCCCAAGAAATTTATCAGGATTCCACCAGAATGATGGGCATGATGTTGAGCAGCATGCACACAAAATACACTCATACAAACCATCTAACTTCTCACGATCTTCAGGTGATTGAAGACGTTCAGTCGGCGGTGCAGGTTGTTCATTAATGAGATATGGACGAACTTTTTCATACTGAGTATAAAATTGAGTCATATCCACAACCATGTCACGGATAACAGGTAAACCAGGCAGCGGACGCAAAACTATTTTTGCAGGCAATTCATTCAGGTTTTGCAGACATGCCAAACCGTTTTTACCATTTATGTTCATACCATCCGAACCACAAATACCCTCACGGCATGAGCGACGGAATGATAAGGTCTCATCTTGCTTTTTCAGTTTAATCAACGCATCCAGCAACATACGGTCGCCATCTTCTAATTGAATCTGAAAAGTCTGCATGTACGGCGCTTTATCCTTATCAGGATCATAGCGATAGATTTCAAAAGTACGAATTCCGTGACTCATCTCGATATGCTCCTCAATTAGAATGTGCGCGGTGCAGGTGGAATACAATCAACTGTCAGTGGTTTAGTACGTACAGGCTTGTATTCCAGATGATTGTCTGATGAATACCAGAGTGTATGCTTACGCCACTCCGCATCATTACGACCATTTGCCATTGTCGAGTGATCAGCTGGCTGCTCATAATCTGCAACCGAGTGAGCACCACGGCATTCATGACGGGCTGCTGCAGAAATCAT
>JACMMY010000041.1 GCA_014378805.1 Moraxellaceae bacterium | reverse complement strand
CGATCAGTCCAATCCATCATCGGCGCAACAGAAATGCGTTTTGAAGCTGTTTGTATTGTAGCGGGTTCGGTCAATTTGAAATCTCAAGGCAGGAATTTATTAAAACAGCAATCTACAAAATAGGCTCAATATTATCGCTTATTTTTTAAACTTAATCTTATGTTTTTCAGGGGGTAGTTTTGAAGAGACATTACCCAGTGCGAGACTCTGTATCAGTATACTCAAGCAGATATTCAGCTTTATCAATCGTAAAGCTGCGTTTCACTAAGCGCTCTATCACGTGGCTTGCTGAAGCGACGCGACCCGTGACAAAACACTTCAATTGGTTTTCGTCAATAGACATCGTTAATAATTCGTAATGAGCCAATACACGCGAAGTTTGTTTCGCAACAGCCGCGCCAGAATCGAGAAGATGGAATACATTGGGAAAGAGATGATGAATACTTTGACTCAAAAAAGGATAGTGCGTACAGCCAAGCACCAACTCCATCACACCAGCGTCAGCAAGTGGCGTCAATACGCGCTTTAACTCGGCATAACACGCGTCACTACTTTGCTCTCCAGCCTCAACGAAAGGGACAAGCGCAGGACTCATTACGGTAATCACTTCAACGCCAGCAGGAACAGCAATCTCAGCAATCACATCTTTTAAAAGTGTTCCGCGTAAAGTGCCTTGCGTTGCTAAGACGCCAATTTTTTTATTTTTGGATAATTGAACTGCTGGCTTTACTGCTGGCACTAAACCAATCACAGGGAAACTCTCACCGTACTGTGCACGTAAATGCGACAAACTAAACGCAGAAGCCGTGTTACATGCAACAACAACAGCTTTGCATCCTTGGCTGTGTAGCCATTCGACTGCACATGCCGTAAGCATGCGAATTTCGTCATCGCTTCGCGTGCCAAAAGGAACATGTGCCGTATCCGCAAGGTAAATTATGGATTCATGGGGCATGAGTAATTGCAACTCTGCAACCACGGATAATCCGCCAATACCTGAATCAAACACTCCGATTGGGGCGTTAGAATGCTTACTGTTTTGAGTATGATCCAACAAACTGATTACTCCTAAATCACATCAATTTTGGTCTATATCATTGAACTAATACGATTCAACAGACAACTCGAATAGACGATGTAAAAGTACAATATCAACTAAATTGTACCCAAAACGAATTGCTCTTGCCCACTTTGTAAAATCATCACCTCACCTCCATCTTTTGGTTGAAGCTCACTCCAACCGATCAAATGATAAAATGCATTACGATGAATCAATGCATCTAAGTTTCGACGGATACGAATATAAGGACGAACCTCATGCACACCATTTTGATTAAAAATACGCATTTCAATACGATGCTCAGTATTTGCAATGACTACATCACCTGTTTTAGTCGTGCAACGAATATAGGTCAGACCATCATCAACAACCTGAGTCACATCGACCACTAAAAGTGGGGCATCTTCCACTTGAATTTGAATCTTTTCTACAGGCGTTTTTAGATAATAACGATCACTGTCATCATCAACTTCGCGCCAAAGCACCGTTGCGAAGAGCTTAATGAGCGGTTCTCGTGTCATTCTGACACCTTCATGCCACCATTCACCATTTGCTCGAATCACTAAATCCATTTCACCACAATACGTTGGATTCCATTTTTCTAAGGGTGGTGCTGCTTTAAGTGGTTGACCATTTTCATCCACCAAAAGTCGTGACAATGAATCTAAGTTTGATTTGGATTGACCCAAATTACCTTTAAAGTCAGTCGATGTAGTCATAGTAACGATCCTTAAAAAAAGATTACACTGAAACTTGGATAGTTCTTAGTCATTTGAAAAGCGGCTAACCCACTTAAAATCACAAGTTAATTCGTGTAAGTGTGGCGAAAACATAGTATTGATTTTATACTATCACCGCAGCTATGACGTATAGCAATGATTTCATGCTTCGGGCAGCATCGCAACAGCCATTGTTCTGCGTGTTGATCGCCACCCGCTTAAACGAGGAAACCTTATGGAACACATCGAACGTGAATCGATGGAGTTTGATGTTGTGATTGTGGGCGCTGGCCCTTCTGGTCTTTCAGCCGCAATCCGACTACGCCAATTAGCAATTGAAAATAATCTACCAGACCTTTCAGTCTGTGTTGTCGAAAAAGGTTCCGAGGTCGGCGCGCACATTCTTTCGGGTGCGATGCTTGAGCCACGCGCTCTGAATGAACTTTTTCCTGACTGGAAAGAACTTGGCGCACCATTGAATGTCCCTGCAACGCGTGACGAAGTGCATTTGCTGACCTCGCCGACTGCGAGCATCAAGGTTCCGCATTTCTTTGTACCAAAAACTATGCATAACGAAGGCAACTATGTTGTTTCATTAGGCAATGTGGTGCGTTGGTTAAACACCAAAGCCGAAGAACTCGAAGTCACTGTATTTCCAGGTTTTGCCGCATCTGAAGTACTTTACCATGAAGATGGTAGCGTAAAAGGTATTCAAACTGGCGACATGGGCGTCAACAAAGAAGGCGAACACAAAGGCAGCTTCACAGCTGGCTATGAACTCCATGCAAAATACACTATTTTTGCAGAAGGTTGCCGCGGTAGCTTGGGTAAAAAACTCATGAGCCGTTTCGATCTGAACAAAGATGCGGATACTCAACACTATGGGATCGGTATCAAAGAACTGTGGGAAATTGATCCAGCAAAACACGAACCAGGTTTAGTGTTGCACGGTTCAGGCTGGCCATTGACTGAAACTGGCGCAACTGGCGGCTGGTGGCTCTACCATGCAGAAAACAATCAAGTGACCATGGGTATGATCGTTGATCTGTCATACAAAAACCCATACATGTCACCTTTTGATGAAATGCAACGTTTCAAACATCACCCAGTCATTAGCAAGTACCTAGAAGGCGGAAAGCGTCTTTCTTACGGCGCACGTGCGGTGATTAAAGGGGGCCTGAATGCCCTACCTAAATTAACCTTTCCAGGTGGATGCTTGGTCGGTGATGATGCAGGTTTCTTGAACTTCTCGAAGATCAAGGGCTCACATACTGCAATGAAATCAGGCATGTTATGTGCTGAAGCAGTATTTGAAGCACTACAAGCAGGTCGAAGTTCAGACGAAGTCACTGCTTACACTGACAAGTTCAAAGCATCTTGGTTGTACCCTGAACTTTACGCAGCGCGTAACTTCGGTTCAGCAATGCATCGCTTTGGGTTCCTTGCAGGTAGCGCTTATAACTTCATCGACCAAAATATTTTCAGATTGCCATTTACCATCACTGATCCAACGCCGGATTATAAAACCTTGGATTTGGCGGCTAACTCAGTAAAACCGAATTATCCAAAACCTGATGGTAAATTATCATTTGATAAGTTGTCTTCAGTGTTCATTTCAAATACGAACCATGAAGAAGATCAGCCTGTTCATTTGAAATTGCGCGATGCAGGCATTCCAATTGAGCATAATCTGCCTTTGTATGCCGAACCAGCGCAGCGTTACTGCCCAGCTGGCGTGTATGAAATTGTGACTACACCTGAAGGTGGCAATCGTTTCCAAATCAATGCGCAAAACTGTGTCCATTGTAAAACGTGTGATATCAAAGATCCTGCACAAAACATCAACTGGGAAACTCCAGAAGGTGGCGGCGGTCCAACATATCCAAACATGTAAGTCGTTTGAGCATCGTATTTTAGAATCATAAAAAAAGCAGCTTCGGCTGCTTTTTTATTGCCAATCTTAAGGCATGTTAGGTTTAATGAAAAAGATATTGCTGACTAGTCATAAATCATAATTATAGGTCCTCAAACGACTTTTATCGGTTAAATACAGCCATTATCGTACCGAAAGAGGTTATTAGCACAGAGTAGATTGACAATTTTATCATCTATGAGTATTTTCAAATTGGGTTAAAAACGATCTGATAAAAATCGCGTTAAAGTATCAAAATAATACGACAGAATGAATTAAATGGAATATTGACTCAGGAAGATTAATGAATATAGATTTAGATACAAAATGTATTCCACTGGCTCATATTCAAACTTATTTTGACCTTCGCAAAGGATTTGTTCACGACATTAACTGGTTAGAAAAACGAACTAAGATTCAAGTCAATAATCCCAACGAGATACTTGAAGCGGTTCTTGGACTTAACCCCGAAGACTTTTATCGTAATGCTGGCATTCATTACACTACCGATGGCGCAAGTATTTTTATTAGTACGCGTCAATGTCTTATGCTAATTGATCAAGCCATGCGTGCATTGGATATGCCGTATTTAGGCTTAATGATGGGAAATCTCATGACGATTTCTCATCATGGTATGGCAGGCGTTGCAGCAGTCACTCAACCTACGCTTGAAAATTGTCTTGAAAGTATCAGTCGGTTTTGCTCCGAACTGTTCCCGCCTTTGGAGATGTATCTTACGGTCAAAGACAAAATAGGCATGTTTATTATTACTGAAAATGTAGATATGGCACCTTTCACAAATTTCTTTTTCGAACTCAACATGGTTAGTTTTTACAATATATTTAATCACTTAGTTGGTGGTGAACATAAGCTACACAGTGTTAATTTCAGTTACCCTGAACCAGCATGGGGTCATATCTATCGTCGTTACTTTCACAACTGTCCTGTCCACTTTAATCAACCACATACATGCCTACTGGGCGATGCGAGTCTCGGCGATTACGAGCTTCCATTAGCCAATCGCCTCATGGCAATGTCAGCAGAAAAAGTACTCTTTGAAAATATCCCAACGCGAGCTGCACGTTTACTGCCATTACGTTTGCGCCGTCTACTGATGTGTTATTACGGCGCATTTCCCTCACTCGATACCGCAGCAAGCGACTTGGGTATGAGTGCGAGAACGTTAAGCAGGAAACTTGCCGAAGATGGTACGACCTATCAACAAGAATTAGACAATTTTCGCGAAAAGCTTGCGAAGGAATACTTTTTTCGGGGCGGAAACTCAGTGACGCAAATCTCCCTAATGCTCGGTTATACCGACTCATCGAACTTCGCAAAAGCCTTTAAACGCTGGACTGGGTTATCACCGTCAGATTTCATGGAAACAAATCCAGTCTAGTACCCAGCAATTCACTGATTAAAAAAATGACCTTATCTTACTGACCATTGTCCATTTGCAACCTGTACTAAAAAACATACTTCCATAGACTGCATCCTGCAATGAACCACATTTTTTGTGTCTTATTGCAGGTGGGGGTTACTCAATGACGCCCGAACAAAACTCATGGAGCATAATAATGAAACGCTTAGAGACAACAATAATCAGCTTAATGATGGCAACCATTACCTTACCCATCGTCGCTGGAGCAGCACCAATCCTTGGAGCCTCAGATTCATCTTTTTATACAGAACCGTCATCATCAGGTAACGCTGGCGATCTAATTTCGTATAGACCAGCAATCGTTAATTTGGGT
>JACMMY010000040.1 GCA_014378805.1 Moraxellaceae bacterium | reverse complement strand
GTTGAAGATTCGATGAGTAATGTGCATTTATCGATGGGTCGCAATGTGCCTGCATCGCCAGATTTGCTTTCTGAACCCGCAATTGTTGCAAAACTTGCACAGGCAACGTTGCCATCCGGCACCATTCCATGGAATTGGTATATAGAAGATTACGACCGTATTCGTGATGCGATTGCACAAGTATTTGACGATTTTTATGATTTTAATGGTCGGGTCCATCAAGCGGGTGGTTTTCATATCCAGCATCCTGCATCGCGTTTTGAGTGGCGAACGAAATCTGGTAAAGCCATGTTTTACACCACGCCACTTGTGCAGGTTTACCAAATACAAGCACATACGACTCACAAGCAAAAGGTTTTTACCTTAACGACGATGCGCTCGCATGATCAATATAACACTACGATTTATGGTTTAGATGATCGTTATCGCGGCGTGTTTGGTCAACGTCGGGTGCTGTTTATTCATGAGAAAGATTTGGCTGAATTGGGTTTCACAGATGGACAATGGGTCGATATTGAGAGCCTTGCAGCCGATCAAAAGCGTCGTGTTGCATCTCGCTTTAAATTGGTAAAATACGATATTCCACGCAGTTGTCTTGCAGCATATTATCCTGAAACCAATGTGCTCGTTGCCTTAGATAATCATGCAGAAAAAGCCAATACACCTGCATCTAAATCTATCCCCGTGATTCTTCATTCTCATATTGAAAATCAGGGCAATGATCTTGCTAATACCAATCATTCAAACCATGTCTAATCCTCAACAACCCATATTGACGAAGTTTGATGAAGATGATCAAAAAGGCGTTTCTAAGGCATTGGGTGTTCGCTATCTTTCGTCAAAAAATCAATTAGTTGAAGATTTAGTCATGGATGAGCATCCTGTTGCGCTTGTTTATAACGAACTCTCGCATGTCGTCATGATGGTCACACCTGTTGATCTGGAAAATTTTGCAGTTGGATTTAGCTTATCAGAAGGCATAATTTCAAATTGCCATGAGCTATATGATCTTGAAATCGTACAGAGCAATCTGGGTATTGAAATCAATATGACCATCTCAGCGCGTGCCTTTGCCCAATTAAAATCAAAAAGAAGAGCGATGATGGGTCGCACAGGCTGTGGATTATGCGGAATTGAAAGTTTACAACAACTAGAAATAGATACTCCTCAAATTAGCCATCGTTATCAGCAAGATTGCCTTCAGTTCATTCCTATTGCATTAAAACAATTACCCACCAAACAACCGATGACACTGGCAACAGGCGGTGCGCATGCAGCGGCGTGGGTGACGTTAGATGGACAACTATTGGCGGTGTTTGAAGATATTGGTCGCCACAATGCACTGGATAAATTACTGGGTTTCCTCAGTTTAAATGATCATGATTTAAAAACTGGATTTGTGCTGATTACCAGTCGCGCAAGTTATGAGCTCGTCCGTAAATGTGCCAAACTCGATATTGCGCTACTTGCCAGTATTTCTGCGCCAACGGCATTGGCAATCACGTTGGCTGAAGGTGCGGGTATGGGCTTAGCAAGTTTCTGTCGAGGTGATGGTTATGTGGTCTATACTACTGTGTCATCTCCACTATAAGTTAATCGCCACCGCCGCCACATCCTCCGCCGCAACCACTATCACCATCTCCTGTACAACCACTCGTTGAGCCATCACAACCTGATGAACTCGCAAAATCACCACCACAATAGACCGCCCCATTCGAACCCTTATTTCCAGTTAATCCAGCTTTCTTGCAATCGGTCACATAGTGAAAACCATTGGCAATGTTCAACTGTGCATCGATCGCAAATATCAAAGGCAATTGTGTGGGTATACGTGGGTTAATATTTTCAATTTGGCAGGCATGAAACCATGTTCGCTTAATTCCGACATTATTCTTTTTTTGTATCGAACTCAGTGCAGCAGCTGGAGTATGGTGTAAAAATTTGCCAAAGCCGTTACTGCAGAAATTTTGATAGGCTTGCGTATATAAAATGAATTCGTGCCACAGATCATCTGTGACTTGCGAAGGCATTGCTACCAATTTTCGCCCACTGCGCAAATGGATTAAAAAAAATTGTCTAAGTGATTCAGAAACTAAATGAAACTGAGCAGTGGTTAAGTTGGGATGATGTTTACTGAGACGGCGATAAAGTCCTTGCGGCAAGTTGAATGTCCGAATATAGCTTTCTCGTCCACGCGCATTGAAAAATCCCCAAAAGTAACATGCAATCACTAGAATTATGGGTATTATTATCAAGTACATTACTCTGAAGTCCTTTCACTTGTGTTCTTTTACATGATAGTAACAAAACTATATTCAATCACAAATGCTTTATTGGCAAATTCTTGAGTAATCAGGATAATGGTGACCAAGCAAATATGGATATAAATTTTGGTCACTTCAAAAAACAACTACGTGCTCATCGACTATGAAAACGTTCAAGTTCAGTCATTGGCTCTTCTAAAAGAAGACAACTTTAATGTCATTATTTTCTTGGGTAAAACAAATACCAAGTTAGATAAATCGCTTGTGATCCAAATTCAACAACGCGGTGAAAAAGCGCGATATGTTGAATTAGAAACATCGGGTAAGAATGCACTCGATTTTCATATCGCTTATTATATTGGACAATTGTCCTCGTCTGATCCATCTGGTTGTTTTCATGTTATTTCGAAAGACACTGGTTTTGATCCTCTACTTCAACATTTGAAAAGCAAAAAAATATCTGCTGTCCGATCAGAATCTATTGAAACCATGCCTTGTTTTGAGCAACGCAAAACTGAGGCAAACAAACAAGTCCCTAAAGCTAAAGAAAAGTCAGTCACTAAACCTGAAGTTTCAGAAAAACAAAGACATCATAAATATTTTACAGAATACTTAACTGTGCTGATAAAACGCCATCCAGCAAACCCAAAAACAATTGCTGGGCTTTTTAATCATATGAAATCACATTTAGATAAAAATATGACAAATCAAACTTTTCAAAAGCTTTTACAAGCATTCGTTCAGAACGGATATATAAAATTAAATGACAAAAAACTTAC
>JACMMY010000039.1 GCA_014378805.1 Moraxellaceae bacterium | reverse complement strand
ACCCAACCTGGCCAGTCGCTATAGCCGATTTTAAGGGGTGCTGCATCAGCAGCATTATATGCAGTCAATGCCAGCAGACTGGCCAGTAAGGTACGACGCGCAGATTGGGTGTTGAGCAAAGACATCTTGATTTACTCCAGAGTTAAATTAACCACAAGTATTACTAAAATTAAAATCAGTAATACTTATGAAGCAATAAATATGCCACTCCTAAAATCAACGTCAATACATACACTTTTGTTTGGGAAAATTATTTTTTGATTGAAGTGCACTATAAATGGACTATCAATGCACTATTTTAAGGCACATGCGCGGTGTGAAATTTATTAAAACGATGACCTTAACCAATCAATAGATTGACCAGATAAGCCAAGTAAAAATTTACTTAATTGATTTTTTTATGAGTTATTTTTTAATACGCTCGGCTCAAACTCAACCTTTCACCAAAATCACTCTCTTTGCGGTTTAAACGCCTAAAAGCCGTCCTTCACTTGCTCTCGATATTGACTCGGCGTCATCTTAAACCAACGTTTAAAGGCTCGACGAAAATTTGCACTGTCGTAGTAATTGAGCAAAAACGCGATGGCATCGACTGACAAATCGCTATTTCGCAAATAACCACTGGCTTGTTGCGACAATATCTTGTCTCGAATCTGCTTATAACTACTGCCCTCTTTTTCAAGTAAACGCGCTAACGTCCGTTTGCTGACAAACAAAATCGCAGCAGCATCTTCCTCGTTCAACTCACCCAAAGGATGAGACAACATCATTTTTTGGATTTGGTAAGTAATCCGCTGACTCTGCGATTCTAACTGTAGATTCAACTGCGTCAGAATCGACTCGCACTGGCGCATGGCCAGCATATAATTCTCATAATTCGCGGAAGCATTGGGAATTTGACAAACCCCCATCGGCACTCGAATCATTAACTCAGGCGCAGAAAATGTATAAAAACCCGATAGAAACTGTGAATAAATCTCACTATATTTTGGCTTTGGATGCGTAAAATGAATACTGACTTCGGTCAGTGGACGTCCAATAATAAACGCGGCGCACTCCATAAAAATAACCGCAATCGTTTCCGACAACGCACAGTGAATCGCGGGACTCAGCTCGACATCAAAACGAATAAAACACTCGACCCATTCCGCATCACTCTTCAACTCCAAACCCACAAAACTCATGCGCGTGGGTAAAAAAGTTTGAAACGCCTTTAACGCCATCAGTAGATTGGCGCTGCTATTGGCTAAAAAACCCATGGCTCCATGCGTTAAAGGGGTCAGACGACGGCCAATACGTAAACCAAAATATTCACAATGCGATAATTGCAGACCGTTTTGCAGGATTTGAATTTGTTGTTGCGCCGTGAGCAAGGTGTCCTCTTGCATGAACTGCTCGACACTTAAATCAGTAAACCTTAGTAACCCAGATAAATCACGCACTTGCAATTCTAGCTCACGACCAATCAAACGTGAGTAGCTAGAAGGAATATTTGCCTTCCCAAAGGAAGCCATCGGAGAACTGGCCAGTGTCGAGTGCGTTGCCATGTTTATCCTGTAGAGACGTTTGAATAAAAAATGAATTTCCACCATATATTTCGGCGGACGTTTCTACAAGGCAAAGTATAACTTGAGGGCTCTTTACCCCTATTGAAACATCAACTCAACTTAATCCAACAACAATTCTTTCACCGAAATAGACTCATCCATCAATCGACTCGGGTGAACCTTTCTCTTTTCAGCGATCAGCCTTTTACTCAGCATGAACTCTTGTGGACGGTTAATACAATCCGCAGCAATTAGATGTGCTTCTTTAAAATAAAAAATAGCACAACTGCGGCTAGTATGTGCATCGCCTCTCATCACCACGTGATCATAACCTTCGCTCAAGCCTGCAATTTGTAATTTAAGATCGTATTGGTCAGACCAAAACCAAGGCAAGTTGTTCTGTTCATGGCTCAATCCACAAATGGCCGCTGCGGCGGTTTTACCTTGCTCAGTCGCATTCGGAACAGATTCCAAACGGATACGTCGATTATAGATTTGATTAAAATGATTGGTGCAATCGCCAGCGGCGAGGATATTCTCATCACTGGTGCGACAAAAACGATCCACGACAATGCCATTATTGACCTCAAGCCCAGCATCGACTGCTAACTCGACATTGGGTAATACACCAACCCCCACAATCACCAAATCCGCTGGGAATTCTGAGCCATCGCTACATACCACCTGCTGTACATGAGTATTGCCGACAAACGCCGTAACAGACTTGCCTGAATGAATCACAACGCCTTCTTCGGTATGAATCCGCATGTAAAACTCAGAGACTTCCGGCGCAGTCACCCGTTGCAGAATTCGCTCCGCCATCTCCAGCACAACGACGTGCATGCCTAGTTTTTTGAGCATTGCCGCAGCTTCTAAGCCGATATAACCGCCACCAATAATGACTACACGTTTATCCCTTTGCACATAGGGCTGAATGCCGATCACATCCGCAATATGACGCAAATAATGAACACCCTCAAGTTCGCAGCCAGCAATTGAGATCTTTCTCACCCGCGAGCCTGTGCATAAAGCGAGTTTGTCATAATCTAGGATCAGACCATCGCTGAGTTGGATATTTTTTTGCGCGCGATTAATCGAGACCACTCGACCATGTTGGAACTGAATTTGATTTTTTTGATAAAAAGCCGACGGACGAATGATCAAATCATCAATGGTTTTTTCTTGTGAGAGAAAAGTTTTGGACAAAGGTGGACGGTGATATGGCAAGTGAGGCTCATCACTGACCACTAAAACATCATCAGCCCAGCCCTGTTGACGCAAACTCACCGACAATTGCGCCGTCGCATGACCCGCACCAATAATGATGACTTTTTGTTTCATTTAAGTCGGTTCCTTTGCGTTTTCAAATTCAAATGCAATCGACTTATAGCTCTATATAAGTCTTTAAAAATAGGTTATTAAAAACAATTATACACACTGAGCGGAGTCGAAATACGTCACGATTCCCCACGCATTTCGACTGCACCTTGCGCGCTATTATGATCGCTCAAACGGCAACTGGCTTCACTTTCGCCGTGAGCTTGACCATCATCTCGGTATAACCTCGCACAAAATTAGATTGCACTATCGTCGGTTCACTGAGCACTTCAATCGAATCAAAGCGTGTGAGTAACTCTTCCCAGAGGATGCGTAATTGCATTTCTGCCAAACGATTACCCATGCAGCGATGCACACCAAAACCAAACGACAGATGATTTCTCGCATTTTTACGATCGATGATAAAATCATCCGCATTTTCAATCACACGCTCATCACGGTTGCCAGACGCATACCACATTACGACTTTATCGCCTTTTTTAATCGTCTGTCCGTGCATTTCCACATCAACTTTGGCGACACGGCGCATATACGCCAGTGGCGTCTGCCAGCGGATCATTTCAGAGATCATGTTTGGAATGAGACTGGGATTATTTTTCAGTTTGACAAATTCGTTTGGAAATTGATGAAATGCATAAACGCCGCCGGTCATCGAGTTACGTGT
>JACMMY010000005.1 GCA_014378805.1 Moraxellaceae bacterium | reverse complement strand
TGATGTATTTTGTATTGCGACTTGTCGGACATTGGTAATCACACCAGCTTGTGAGGTTTGAGTTTGCTGAGCATAATTACCGTATTGAGGCGATTGGGGCGCGTTGCCCATTCCTCCACCTGCCATTCCACCTGCACAGCCCTGCAAAGCGAAAACTGAGATGATAGCTGCTGTTAAAATATTAATGTTACGCATAAAGCATACTCCTGAGTATTCTTAACCACTTATAGAATACTCAGTCTACGCTTTTAAATTTAGTGCAACTGTTGCCTTTACGAGGCTCATACAAAGAATCGAACAGCGTTAACAGTGAGAGATTACTGTAAAGCTCAATCCAGCATATTGATTTAATCGTTTGATCAATCGATTGCCCATCAATGTTGATGGTGTCCAAAATCCACCTGGTTTCTCTTCTTTGGTCACATCCAAGGCTAAGCAGACTGCGGCTTCACCGAGAATCTTACAAGTTGAGCCATAACCCGGGTCGCGATCACCTGTGACTTTCACAGTTAATGTCTCGCCAGTCTTGGTCTGTCCAATAAATCGAATGTCGTAAAAGCCCTTGGCTTGTTGTTTAGGTGTGGGGCCTTCCCCCGGTTTAGGTACAACAAAACGTGCCATAAGCGCTCGCGTCGGCGGTATGACCAATGCCGTAAATGCACCTGCAATTCCCAACGCTGCTCCAATAGCTGTTGCACGACCTTTCAAACCCGAACCTGCCAACATAGCCTCATCATAAATAAAATCAGTACCATAGGCATAATCACTTAAAGCATGACTGCGCTGCACGATTTTAGTATTGATTGAAGCCATAATAAATGGAAAAGTCCACGCATTCGCATCAGGATCAAAACTTGCAAAATTGATATTAGGTTGATATGGCCGTTTGATTTGTGTTGGTGGGCATAAGGAGTAAGGATCCATGAGCATTTTGCGAATAGAGGGATCTTTACTCGCATCATGGATGATGTTAATGATACTGGCGACCGTACCGCCAGATAGCCCGCCACGCATTGCTTTCACACGCATTTTGACGCGAGTGCAATATTGACCGAATTGTTCTTTGGATTTTTGCTGTAAAAAATAAGTCCCTAAGTCGGAAGGGATTGAATCAAAGCCACTACAATTCACGATTCGCGCACCTGTGCGTTTAGCGGTTTCTTCATGTGCCGCCAGCATCTTGCCAATCCACGGGGCTTCACCCGTTAAATCACAATAGTCAGTGCCCGATTCCGCACACACTTTGACCAATGGCGAGCCATAAAGTGAATATGGACCCACTGTTGAAACAATGACGCGTGTTTGTTGACACAGTGCTAACAAGCTACTTTCATCGTCGGCATTTGCCAGCAGGATCGGTAATGTCGCCCCTTTTTCGCCAAGCAATGCGCGCACTTCTTTAAGTTTGGTTTCGGAACGTCCTGCAATCGCCCAAGACAAATCACCGTTTACACCATGGCGCTCAAATAAATAGCGTGTAAGAAGTTGCCCCACAAAGCTTGTCGCCCCAAACACAATAAGTTGATAATTTGACATTTAAGCACTCCTTCACCATAGAAATGGGCTGATTTTTTAATTGACTGGCCGTAGTCTACAACCAAAATCTCGTGCGTTGATATGCTTTTTGTGGTGTTAACATGCAGCCTCCACATACTCAAGATTCCAATCACGTCAAATCCTGTTTTTCTGAGTAGAAAACATTCCTCCATTTCAGAAATTGAGGTTAGAAGGAATTTTCTTTTGATGTTGGAACCTTTTAACACGATTAAAAATAATGTAATACTTCCCTAAATATCATCCGTAAAACGTACATATTTTGCGCAATTAAGACTCGATATAAGCTAATAAGATATAACGATATCGATTATCGACAAAAAACGTTTCATAGATAATCCTGAAAATGTTACATTTGCGCATCATTTTGACTTACGAGCCAATCCAAGACAGCCATGTACGTCTACACAGAATTTGACCAAGCGATGGTCGACGAACGCGTCGCCCAATTCCGCGACCAAACCCAACGTTATCTGAACGGTACATTAAGCGAAGACGAGTTCCGTCCATTACGCCTACAAAATGGCTTATATGTGCAACGTTACGCGCCGATGCTTCGTATTGCAGTCCCTTATGGTCTGATGAATACGAAGCAATTTCGAAAAATTGCGTCTATTAGCAGCACGTATGATCGTGGTTATGTGCACGTTTCAACACGCCAAAATATCCAATTAAACTGGCCTGCGCTTGAGCGAGTGCCTGATATTTTGGCTGAACTGGCAACGGTTCAAATGCACGCGATTCAAACCAGCGGTAACTGTATTCGTAACACCACAACCGATCAGTTTGCAGGGCGTATTCGCGGAGAAGTGACGGATCCACGTCCAACGTGCGAAATCATTCGTCAATGGTCAACATTCCATCCTGAGTTCGCGTTCTTGCCCCGTAAATTCAAGATTGCGGTCAGCGCTTTGAGTGAAGTAGATCGTGCGGCAACTGCATTCCACGATGTCGGTGTTTACTTGGTTGAAAAAAGTGTAGTTCGTCAAGAAATTACCGATTACAAAGCCCGTGTTGCAGCGGCAAAAGCCATTTATGCATCGCTTGATCCATCGCTCGATGAAGATACGAAGCAAGACCGCAAAGATGAATACGATGCAGTCATCAACTCATTCTTGAATGTCGATATTGTTGAAGCTGCACTGGATGCTGAGCCTTCAGAATGGGGCTATAAAATCATGGCCGGCGGCGGTTTAGGTCGTACGCCAGTCATCGGTTCAATCATTCGTGAATTCGCACCACGCGCAGATTTAATTGCTTATTTAGAAGCGATTTTGCGCGTTTACAATCTTCACGGTCGCCGTGATAACAAATATAAAGCACGTATTAAGATTTTGGTTAAGGCACTTACCCCTGCGGTCTTTGCAACAAAATCTGAAGCTGAGTTCAACCAAATCAAAGACGAACTCAAAGTTCCAGCTGATTTATATGAAAAAATGGAAAAGAACTTCACTTTGCCAGCGTATCAAAAGTTAGCTGATCTTGATTTAACTGAAATTTCTCAAGGAAATAAAACCTTTGAGAATTGGTATCGTATCAATACTCACGCCAATAAAACTTCAGGCTATCGTATCGTTACGATTTCATTGAAACGTGCAGGTATTGCACCAGGTGATGTGACGTCTGAAGAGCTTGATCTGATTGCAGACTTAGCAGACCAATATAGCTTTGGTGAATTACGTACGACTCATTTGCAAAATGTCGTGTTGGCGGATGTTGAACAATCTAAATTGTTTGAACTGTGGGAAGTATTGACCAAGCATAACTTGGCGCGTGCGCACATTGGTTTTGTGACCGATATCGTCTGCTGCCCAGGTGGTGATTATTGTTCATTGGCTAACGCAAAATCGATTCCGATTTCTGAAGCGATTTCACGTCGTTATCAAGACCTTGATACTGTTTATGATATTGGTCCTTTGGATCTGAATATTTCAGGCTGTATGAATGCGTGTGGCCATCATCACGTCGGTCATATTGGCATCTTAGGTGTCGATAAAAAGGGTGATGAATTCTACCAAGTTTCACTTGGCGGTCACTCAGGACATGATGCGAGCATCGGCGATATTCTCGGCCCTTCTTTTGGTGCAGATGAAATGGCTGATATTATCGAAGAAGTGCTGAATACTTATTTAGATCTTCGCTTATCTGAAAATGAACAGTTTATTGAAACCTATCGTCGTATTGGTTTAGTGCCATTTAAGGAACGTGTGTATGCCAAATAATACCTCAACAAACAAAGTGTTGACGACTACTGGTGACATATATCTCGATACGTTTCAACGTATCGGAGAAGATGGCGTTTTGCCTGTAGGCGACGTGGTTTTAATATTAAATGAAATTGGACGTTTAAGCGAAATCACTGGTAAAAAAGGTTTACTGCTCACCGAAGTGGATTCACCTGAAACTGTCCAATTGCCACTTGATCAACTTGATCTCATTGAAATCCGCTTCCCTGCTTTTGCTGATGGTCGTGGCTATTCATTTGCGACATTAATCCGTCGCTTAGGTTTCAAAGGTGAACTGCGTGCAACTGGCGATGTGTTCAAAGATGTCTTGTTTTATTTAAAGCGTGTTGGTTTCAACAGCTTTATATTGAAACAAGGCAAAGATTTGGATGAAGCCAAAAGCGGACTGCAAGATTTTACTGCGGGTTATCAAGCCTCTACAGCCGAGCCACAAACACATTATCAAGCAGGCTGCTGATCATTCATTTGTGTAAAACTGCTCAAAAAATCCGCTGAAAAGCGGTTTTTTTTATGTGAAAACTTGACCTTAATGCGGAGTAGATACAAATTTTGGGTCATATGAACTGAATAATTATCGGAATAGACTAAAAAGAATAGCGATTATGTCAGTGTATAAATCGCAACAAGGATGATGAAATTAGATTTCAGATAAGGAAATATTTATGAAAAGAAATCGCCTCCTTAAAGCTTTATTGAGCGCATCAATTTTATTCAGTTTCCCTGTATCGAACTACGCTGCTCCGCCAGATGGCTCAAAGCCGCTGGGTGCAACAGGTTCTGACGTTAACGAATTAGAAAAGTATTCTGAAATTTTTGCACATGCCAAAAAACTGATGGACAATCCAAAAACTTGGGACAAAATTCCGTCAAAAATAGCACTGTGTGTGTTTTCACCTGAAGGTGCGCATGGCAAAGGTTTTGACTTCGCCATGCGCTATTTAAAAGAGCTACCCAAATATACTCGTATTGCCAAGAATATGGGCTTTGACCTCAAAGTTACGATGACTTCGCCGATGGATATGCATGTTGATCTCGCATCGCAGATTGCCAAACGTAAAGCGAGTACTGACGTCAAGTTCCGCATTTATACCAATGAAAAAATTGCCTCGGAAGACTTTAAAGCAGGTCAATGCGATGGCGTTGCAATGAGTAATTTACGCGCCAAAGAATACAATGGCTTTATTGGAAGTTTAGACGCCATTGGTGCCATTCCTTCTTACAAGCATTTAACTGAAGCGATTCAATTGCTTTCTAAGCCAGCCGCCGCAAATTACATGGTCAATAAAGACTATGAAATCGTTTCAATTATCCCTATTGGCGCGGCATACATCATGGTCAACGACCGTAAGATTAATAGTTTAGCCAAAGCTGCAGGGAAGAAAATTGCCGTACTCGATTTTGATAAATCCCAAGCGAGAATGGTGCAACAAATCGGTGCGCAACCCGTTTCTGTAGATTTTACGACCCTTTCTGGCAAGTTTAATAATGGTCAAGTCGATATCATGGGAGGTCCTGCGTTGATTTTTAAACCGCTTGAATTATACAAAGGAATGACCGCGCCAGATGGCAAAATCAAAGGTGCAATTATTCGTTTCCCTGTCTTGCAAATCACGGGGGTCATGATGATGCATCGTGGCAAATTCCCTGAAGGTGTGGGTCAACTGGTTCGTGAGTTTTCAGCCATGCAAACGCCTCGGGTTTATCCATTTATTGATGAGACTGAACAGTCGATTGATGATAAGTATTGGATGGATGTGCCTGCGTCAGACAAGCCTGGCTATATCAAACTGATGCGCGAATCACGGATTGCAATGGCAAGTGAAGGTTTTTATGACAAACGGATAATGAGCTTCCTTAAAAAAATTCGTTGTCAGTTTGAACCGGGTAATTATGAATGCAGCATGACGGATGAGTGATTATTGAATATTTTAATCATGGAGCTAGGTGAAATGAACTCACCTACTTCATGGTAGAGCTTTGTTTAAAAATACGTGTATGATATTTTTATGATTGGACGACTTAAAATTCAGCATCTGGTCACTTACTGCTGTATAAGTATGAATACTCATCATAAGGAGTAATGGCAATGAAGATACAAACTCAGATTGTTCTCTCAACATTTATTCTTTTAGCGGGTTGCGCAGGGTCACCACCTAAAGTGGGCGTCAAAAATGGTCAACTGACGTTATGTCCTTCATCACCTAATTGTGTGAGCAGTCAGGCAAAAGATAAAGAACATTTTATCGAACCCATCGTGACTAAAGGTACGCAGTTAGAAGTAAAAACTCATCTCTTGAAAACGCTGAATGAAATGGATAGAACAAAGATAATCTTAGCTAAAGATGATTATCTTAACGCTGAGTTTACTTCTAAAATCTTTCATTTCGTTGATGATGTAGAATTTTATTTCCCTGATACAAAATCAAAAGAAATATCGATATATGTTCGATCAGCTTCTAGGCTTGGCTATTCGGATCTTGGTGTTAACAGAGAACGTATTGAGATGATTCGAAGTAAACTCAAAGCAACGGATATGGATAAAAAGTAAAGATCCATCACCTGATTACTATCTTTCGGATGAATACGTTTCTGGCTGTCCAGATATGGAAGCAACCTATTAAATTCAACATAATGTTGATGCGTGGAGCATGACGGATGGGTGACTGTTGAGTTGTTTTATTTTTGAAGTAATAAGATTCCGTTTTCTTATGCTCCATAGCTAAAATACATATAGAATCATTGGAATACAAGTTTAGTTTATTATTTGACAGGTTTCTTATGTGGCCGCTTTTGGAATCTTATTTGTCACCTCTGCCGCATTAGAGTAGTTAGGGCGCACATGAAAATTCGCTATCTCATCCGCAGGATACCGAAAGAGGCCAATTGGCTTGCTGCTTCGGCCGCAGCGATACTTCTTACGAAGTTCCTTTACCTCGACCGCATTCCGGAACTTTTTCAAGGCGCGAGCAAAGCCGGGGGACTCGTCGAGTCTCTACTAACTTCTCTGCTAGCCGGCTATGTTTTCTACTTCTTCGTTCAGCAAATCACTGAGGCGAGACAATTCATTGCGCTTTCTCCGTTCGTGCAGTCGCAAGTCAAATGGATCAACGGCATCACAGAACTTCAGGTCCGCGAAATCTCCGAGGCTTCTGGCATTCTCATGGATCTGGCCACTCTGGACCGAGATCAGATTGTCGAAGCATTCGGCAAGTTGTCGCCCAATAGCAGTGCACCTTTGTATATGGTCGCAGCCAACAGAGAAGCAATCTGGATTGAATACTTCGAGTTTTATCGAGAGAAAACATCATACGTAATAAGCACTTTACGTTATCAGCAGAATTACCTAACTCCGGAAATTTCTGCCGCAATCGCTGACATAGACAACAGCAATTTCTTTCATTTTCTGCGGAATATCAGCAGCACTCATAGTCGAACCATAAGCAATGAGAATATGCTCGTCCTGGCGGAAATCTTCTATCTATATGCTAGTCGATGCAGAGATCTCTCGAGCCACGCGGCGAAGTACGCCGAAGAGTTT
>JACMMY010000038.1 GCA_014378805.1 Moraxellaceae bacterium | reverse complement strand
TCAGAAGCAAGTGTAGGTCTGGCAAAATTACTTAACAATGGCTTGTCGGATGCTGATAATTTCTTGTTGATGAATGCGCAGAATTCACATTTGATAATGCAAAAAATATATCTAGGTTTGTCATCTATTAATGCTTCATGAGCGTTTTTAGGAAAATCTAATTTAATATATTTATTAGCGCATAATAGAAAGGCTTCGGAAGTTATTTCGAAGCCTTTCTCAGTGAAACAATGTGCTGCTTACATCGGTAACTGCTTTTACCAGCTCAACGCCCCACCAGTCTGATACTCAGTCACACGCGTTTCAAAGAAATTCTTCTCTTTACGCAAGTCCATCATCTCAGACATCCAACCAAACGGATTGGTCACACCGATATACTGCTCAGGCAAGCCCAACTGATTCAAACGACGATTCGCGATAAATTTCAAATACTCTTCCATCATCGCCGCATTCATACCGAGTACACCACGCGGCATCGTGTCACGCGCATATTCGATCTCAATCGTCGCGCCTTCCAAAATCATCTGAATGATTTCTTGTTGGAATTCAGGCGTCCACAGATGCGGGTTCTCATTTTTGATTTGGTTGATCACATCAATACCAAAGTTCAAATGCATCGACTCATCACGCAAAATGTATTGGAATTGCTCAGCAACACCAGTCATCTTGTTACGACGACCCATCGACAGAATCTGCGTAAAGCCGCAATAGAAGAAAATCCCTTCAAGTACACAATAGAACGCAATCAGATTACGCAACAAACGTTGATCGTTTTCAGGTGTGCCAGTGTGGAAGGTTGGATCGCTTAAACTTTGCGTGTATTTCAGTGCCCAAGTGGCTTTTTTCGCAATGCTTGGTACTTCGCGATACATGTTGAAGACTTCGCCTTCATCCATGCCGAGCGATTGAATGCAGTATTGATACGCATGGGTGTGAATCGCTTCTTCAAACGCTTGGCGCAGCAAGTATTGACGGCATTCTGGGTTGGTAATGTGACGATAAAGCGCCAACACCAAATTATTCGCTACCAATGAATCGGCAGTGGAGAAGAAACCCAGCGAGCGCATGACAATGCTACGTTCGTCAGCAGTCAGACCGTTTTCAGATTTCCATAACGCGATGTCCGCAGTCATGTTCACTTCTTGCGGCATCCAATGGTTTGCACAACCATCGAGGTATTTTTGCCATGCCCATTCGTATTTGAACGGCACAAGTTGGTTCAAGTCAGCGCGACAGTTGATCATGCGTTTGTCGTCAACGAGGATGCGCTGTGCGCCCATTTCCAAATCTTCGAGACCCGCAGCAACATCGAGGTGAGCTACAGCATGTTCAGCACGTTCAGCGGCACTGGCGTCAGCAGAGATAGCTGGGGCTGCATTGGATGCAACACTAGCCACATGCGGCGCTGACTCTGCTGCTGGCGCAACTGGTGCGACCGCAGGTTTCGTTTGACTTGGGGTTTGCGGTAAGGTCGCGACAGCGCTTTCTTCATCGTTGAAATCGTCCCAGCTGATGATAGACATTTGGTTTTCCTCGTTTACGTATACGTTACTAAAATCTGTTAATCAATAATCTTTAAAAAACTATGTTCGTATTAGCGGTTGAACGGTTGTAAAGCTGATTATTTAAAGTTAATGCTTGTCTCCTTCCCCTGAGGGGGAAGGTTGGGATGGGGGTGCTTTTGACTTTAAAATCAGAAGCACCCCCATCTCTTGCGCTAGGGCGAAGCAGTGCTTCGCTGATCCTAGCTCATCCCCCTCAGGGGAAGACTTCACAGCAGTAGCATTAAAAGTACGTTTCAACTATTAACCAGTACATAGCCTTAAAAAATGATCTTTAAAATCGTTCTTTAAATCAATCAGATAATGACCTTGTGGGTAGTGGTAAATGCATAACTTCCTGTCTGCTTTGCCGCTTAAACACCATCAATTCATCATCTTCGAAAAAAGCTGCCCCAGTGATGATTGAAAAAGAACTTCAATCATCACGATTTGAGGGTGTTTATTCTAGGATTCAACTAAAGAAAAAGCGAAGCGCATGCTGCATGGGTTTTTTATCCATACAGCATTTGATCTTTCGGTGTAGCTCTGCTCTTCAAAGAAGCAATGTTAAGAGTAGCTACGTCCAGTGGTATTGGTGCTGCTTGCCACTAATTCGCTTGGATCAAAGAATTCATCGAGTACGTTCATGCTACGCACTTGATCGGCGCGTAGGCTCAATGTATGTGCGGCAGTTTGGCCTTCTTTCTTGCCTTCGTAATCCCAGAAGTTCAAACGTTCAGCGCCATTAGCACTTACACTTGCGTCCATTCCGTAATCAATTGGTGCACAGACACGAACAAGAAAGCGTTTTTCCTCTTGAGAGTAAAAAATCACTTTAACCCGTTTTTTATCACGGATTGCATCAACAAACTCTTTCTTCGCGGATTTCGTGTTCATAGCAGTTCACCTCGCTCTTGTGTTTTTTGAATCTTTAAAATCCTCGTGAGTATTTCACGATGTCGCTTTTACATTCTTTTTTATCATGCGAATCTCCACTATAAATACCAGAGATTCGCGTAACAGAGAAGTATAAAATCAAACTAAATTGTTAAGCTATTGGAACACCTAATAATCTCGTTTGAAATACAAGACTAGCGACATTTGTGACTAGTCTTGCGAGTCAAACCTTATTTAGCTTTTGGTTTGCTTGGGGTTCTAATCGTTTCTACAACTGTGGTAAATGGGCGACGAATCGCTTCTGCCACAGGAATAAATTGACCATTTCGAGCATCACGCCCTCTTTGATTAGCCATAAGACTTTCCTTTTTTGTAAAGAAAGCAACTCGTACTGTTCGCGATATCTTTGAAGTGATATGATCACCTTGTTCGATCAAAGAAATTCGATCCAGCCTCCGTGTGACTGCTTTAAGTATCACTTGGAGATTATTTAGTCGGTGCGCTAACACCAACTAAATTCCTAAAAAGAGCAAATACTGAAAAGTGTTTGTTCTTTTTTTTATGCCAAAAATTTGTATCAATATTGATTCGTTGCTTAAAAAAGGAAAGGCGGTTTTTTTGATGAACCGCCCTTTTTTTCTTTTATTGGCACGCTTCACAATCTGGGTTATCAATCGAACAAGCCAATGGCACTGGTGCTGCTTGCGAGAACGCAAGATCATCAGTGACCGAAACTGACTCGGTTGTGCTAGCAGCAGGGCTATTTGCTGGCGGTACTAAAGTCGGTGCTTTTGAACTCACCGCATTCAATGCGCCCGTTTTGGTGGTCGATTTTTCCGATGAAGTCGCACTCAAAGCACGGAGGTAATACGTAGTTTTTAAGCCGCGTAACCATGCCATTTTATAAGTGGTATCCAGTTTCTTACCTGACGCGCCAGCAATGTACAAGTTCAATGATTGCGCTTGGTCAATCCACTTCTGACGACGACTAGCTGCATCCACCATCCAACGTGGTTCAACTTCAAATGCTGTGGCAAACAGTGCTTTCAAATCATCGGGTACACGACCAATTTGCTGTACTGAACCTTCGTAATGTTTCAGGTCATTGACCATGACCACATCCCACAAGCCGCGTGCTTTCAACGCACGAACGAGGTGTGGATTGATCACGGTGAATTCGCCTGACAAGTTCGATTTCACATACAGATTTTGATAAGTCGGTTCAATCGATTGCGCGACACCACAGATATTCGAAATGGTTGCAGTCGGGGCAATCGCCATGACGTTGCTGTTCCGCATCCCGTCTTTTTGAACTTTAGCGCGCAATGTCGCCCAATCCAAAGTTTGGCTACGATCAACTTCAAACATCCGTTCTGGACGTGATTTCGCCACAATTTCCAATGAGTCAATCGGCAGAATGCCTTGATCCCAGAGTGAACCTTTGAACGTGCTATACGCGCCGCGTTCAACCGCTAAGTCGCTTGATGTGCTGATCGCGTAGTAGCTAATCACTTCCATCGACGTATCGGCAAACTGAATCGCTTCGTTTGAACCGTACGCCAAGCCCAATTCATACAACGCATCTTGGAAGCCCATGATGCCCATACCGATTGGACGATGTTTCAGGTTCGAGTTCTTCGCTTGTGGCACCGCGTAGTAGTTAATGTCGATCACGTTATCGAGCATACGAATCGCCGTTTTAACCGTGCGTTCCAGTTTCTCTTTATCCAGCTTACCGCCAGTCACGTGTTGTACAAGGTTGATCGAACCCAAGTTACATACTGCGATTTCATCAGCACTGGTATTGAGGGTAATTTCAGTACACAAGTTCGATGAGTGAACCACGCCCACGTGTTGTTGTGGTGAGCGCAAGTTACACACATCTTTGAAAGTGATCCAAGGATGACCTGTTTCAAACAACATCGACAGCATTTTGCGCCATAGATCTTGTGCTTTGATTTTTTTGAATGGCTTGATTTCGCCCGCTTGGCTCATGCGCTCATATTCGTTATAGCGTTTCGCAAATGCCAAACCAGTCAGATCATGCAAATCAGGCACGTTGGATGGGGAGAACAAAGTCCAATCACCATCTTCAATCACGCGCTGCATAAATAAGTCAGGAACCCAGTTTGCAGTGTTCATGTCTGGCGTACGGCGACGGTCATCACCAGTGTTTTTACGCAGATCAAGAAACTCTTCGATGTCTAAGTGCCAAGTTTCAAGGTACGCACAGACTGCGCCTTTACGTTTGCCGCCTTGGTTGACCGCAACAGCCGTGTCGTTCGCCACTTTTAGGAATGGCACAACACCCTGTGATTTACCATTGGTGCCTTTAATATAGGCATTCAATGAGCGTACTGGCGTCCAGTCATTACCCAAACCGCCTGCCCATTTCGAGAGCATCGCGTTGTCTTGGATCGCACCATAAATGCCATGCAAATCATCTGGAATCGTGGTCAGGTAGCAAGATGACAATTGCGGACGCAATGTGCCCGCATTAAAGAGGGTAGGCGTTGACGCCATGTAATCAAAGCTAGACAACAAGTTATAGAACTCAATCGCGCGTTCTTCACGGTTTTCTTCTTGTACCGCTAAACCCATCGACACACGCATAAAGAACAGTTGTGGCAATTCAAAACGCACGTCGTTGCTATGCAAGAAATAACGGTCATACAGTGTTTGCAAACCGAGATAAGTGAATTGTGCGCCGCGTTCAGGTTTAATCGCTGCTTTTAAGACATCGAGGTTATAAGTCAGCAGTTCTGGATGAACCAGTTCTAATTCAACCGCACGTTTGAGATAAGTCTCCAGCGCGTCGCCTTCAGAAGTATCCAGTGGTAAGCCTAAGAAAGTTAAACCTTCTTTTAATAAGTCTTCGCGAAGCAAACGCGCCGTGACGTAGGTGTAGTTTGGTTCTGACTCAATGCGTGTACGCGTTGCCAAAATCATCGTAGTCGCGACATCTTCTTCACGAACGCCGTCATACAGATTCTTGATGGTTTCATCAATCACATCTTGTACGTCGATGCCTTCTAAACCTTGTGCCGCAAATTGCATGGTGCGTTCAAGCAAACCCAGATCAAGGGGTTTACGCTGGCCATTTTTATCAATCACGTTTAAGGTGGGATGTGCTTTGGTACTTTCACTATCACGTAATTTTGCACGTTGTTCGCGATAAATCACGTAATCACGCGCAACTTTGTGTTCGCCCGTGCGCATCAGCGCAAGTTCAACCTGATCTTGAATTTCTTCGATGTGTACGGTGCCGCCAGAAGGCAAGCGACGTTTAAACGTGCCCATCACCATATCAGTCAATTGCTGTACGCGATCAAAGACACGACTTGAACCCGATGCTTCTTTACCTTCAGCCGCAAGGAATGCTTTAGTAATCGCAGCGCTGATTTTTTCTGCATCAAACACGGCAACTGTGCCACCGCGCTTAATGACGCGCAGTTGCCCAGGAGTAGTCGCCGAGTTATCTGGCTGAGTGACGGGGTTGGTCGCGATGTTCATTTGAGCTCCTTGCAGAATTTCAATTTAATCATTTCAAAAAAAGTTCGGGGAAAAATTCGTAAAAATAGGACGGTTTATCTAAAAAAACGGTTAAACGGTCGGTCAAAACGGTTGTGATTAAAGTATTCATTTTTAGTGGGTAGACTATACTCAGATCGCGCCAATGTGATCTCGAAGCGTGAAGTCTATAAAATACTCAAAACACAACTTGTAGTATGTTTAAAATCAGCTAGGCACAAGATACGGGTTTTTTTGTCCGACTGCAAGTGCAAATTGATCAATGGGATTGTGGGTAAAGTTGTGGATAAGCATGGGATAAATATTGCTAAAACTTCCAATAACAACCCTTTACAGTGGATTAACTTTTTGTGCGTGACTTAATTTATGGACATGAATTTTTTTTGACAAAATGATCTTCAGTTAGAATTTTGATCACGATCTAGGCGGTAAGGTTTCTAATCCTCAAATGTAACAAAACTGCATTGTTTTACAGTGTTGTCGTGGTGGCGATGTATCAGTTTCGTGAATCTGTGCTCGTTTACATTGTAAACGGAAGTTGTTTACTGCATGATTTGGTTTATGAACCGTGGCGTATTCATTGAGTATCTATTGATGATCCTTGAATATTCACGTATCACTCGATACCCATCCTGAGAAAAAAGCCACACGGCTTGGAGCAATATATGTCGCAAGAAGAAAAGCTACCCCGTATTTTAATCGTAGAAGATGATGAGCGTCTTGCCACATTAACCCAAGATTATTTAATTCGTAATGGTTTGGAAGTGGGTGTAGAAACCGATGGACATCGTGCAATTCGCCGAATCATTTCTGAACAACCTGACTTAGTAGTCCTTGATGTGATGTTACCTGGCGCGGATGGCTTGACCGTATGCCGCGAAGTCCGCCCACATTATAATCATCCGATTTTGATGTTGACCGCGCGTACGGATGATATGGATCAGGTGCTGGGTCTAGAAATGGGTGCAGATGATTATGTCGCTAAACCTGTTCAGCCACGCGTATTACTCGCACGTATTCGTGCATTACTTCGTCGCACTGATAAAGTCGTCGAAGAAGATGTTGCACAACGTTTAGAATTTGATGAGCTTGTGATTGATAATGGTGGCCGTTCGGTGACTTTGGCAGGTGAGCCTGTGGACTTCACGAGCGCAGAATATGATTTGCTGTGGTTACTAGCCTCAAATGCAGGCCGTATCTTGTCACGCGAAGACATTTTTGAGCGTCTACGCGGCATTGAATACGATGGGCAAGACCGTTCAATCGACGTACGTATTTCACGTATTCGTCCAAAAATTGGCGATGATCCTGAAAACCCAAAACGTATCAAAACGGTCCGTAGTAAAGGCTATTTGTTTGTTAAAGAATCTATTGCAGCTTAATCGCGTGATTGCTCCCAGCTATTGCGATTAAAGTTTGATTCGCGTTAAAGTCAATAAAGACAGGATTCGTCCTGTCTTTATTGTTTTTAGCGATTGTTTTTAATCTCTCATTTTTTTCGAATAAACACATCGTATGAAGATCAGTCGATTTTATGGCTTTGTGTTTATGATGGTTCTGTATGGATAAGCTGCGTTATAGTATTTTTCTAAAAATCTATGCGGGACTATTATTGGTTTGCGCGTCGATGGGTTTGCTTGCCTATTTTGTGATTCAGGGTGTAAACGCCTATCGAATTGATAAATATCGTGAAACGATGGCCTCTGGTGCGTTTTATATCATTGCTCAAGGCGTTGCACGCCAGCCTGATAAAGAATCGACACAAGGTTGGTTGGATGAAGCTTCCTTATTACTCAATCAGTCATTGTCAGTGATACCCAAAGATAAAGTGACGTTTGACCATTACGAGGCGCAGCAAATTGCTGCAGGTTTATCGGTAGTCCGTTATCAGTCTAATGTTAAATCCAATAACCAAAGTGGTTTGGAAAGCGATCCGTTTGCGGATGTTTATACGTCGATTCCGCATCATGACGGTCTGCTGTATGCGCGTGTTGATCGGGTGAGTGAGCAGCAGATTCGGGCGCTTGGGGTCTTTTTTCTCGATGATTTAACCCATTACGAAGGAAAAGAACAGGCGAGATTGGATGAACTGAATGCTCATTTACCCTTCCGTTTGTCGTTAAAGAATTTTAGTGATGTCAATCTGGATGATGATCAACGTGCGCGATTGCGTCGTAAAGAAGTTGTACCCGTTTACCGAGATACGGGCACGAGTCGTAACCCAACCTTACGGATTGTGGGCCCAATCAATACCGCAGCGGGTTCTCAAGTCTTGGATATTGGTCCAATCGGGTTATTTAATCCCTTGCCATTTCGCTTACTCATTCTGATCACTTTCATGTGTTTAGTGTTGATTTTGTTGGGGGTTTACGCGCTGATCTTACCGCTTGAACGCAAGTTGCGCATGGTGCAACAGGGTGTGAGTCAAGTGCGCGCAGGCGATTTTTCTGCACGCGTCCCTGTCAATGGTCAAGATGAAGTAAGTCATTTGGCGATGACCTTCAATAATATGACTGAGCATATTCAACGCTTGATTGAGGCACAGCGTGAGCTAACACGCGCTGTTTCACACGAACTGCGAACACCTGTGGCGCGGATTCGTTTTGGTGTGGATATGCTGGCGGATACTGATGATGTTGATTCGCGTTGGGATCAGCAGGAAATGATTGATAAAGATATTGAAGAGTTAAATCAACTCATCGATGAAATTTTGACTTATGCGACCCTAGAGCAAGGCACGCCATCGTTGAATCTGGAGTCGATTGCGCTCTACGATATCGTCCGCCAAGTCGGTGAGGAAACGCGTAAGTTAGGTAAGTCGACGATCATTGAAGTGCGTGAACCTGATGCAGATGTATTTGCTATTTCAGAGCGTCGTTATCTCCATCGTGTGGTGCAAAATTTTGCTGGCAATGCAATGCGTTACGCCAATAGCAAGATTCGTATCAGTGCAGGTGTTGAAGGTAAAGGCGATAAGAAGTATGCCTACGTGTGCGTCGAAGATGATGGCGCAGGTATTCCTGAGAAAGATCGCGACAAAGTTTTCCAGCCGTTTACGCGGTTAGATGATAGTCGAACCCGCGCTTCAGGTGGATATGGGCTTGGCTTATCGATTGTTGCCCGAATAGCATTTTGGTTTGGAGGTACGGTTGCAGTCGATCAAAGTCCAGATCTAAAAGGCGCACGCTTTACGATGAAATGGCCCGTTAAACCGAAGTAAATAAAGGCTAAGATTAATCATAAATTTTTTATGATCAATCTTATTGCTTTGAAGTCTTCTCCATTTATGGCGGATCAAGAGGAATGATTTTGACCGTCATTGAAAAATCAAAACCATTCTTCTTGATGCCTAAAGCTATTTCTTATCAAACACAGCTTAAATTATTGACATTCAACTTCAGACTGATTTTGCTGTAGATAGCTTACAATCATGTCAGTCAATTCATTGACGACGTCATCTTGACTGATCAATGGGTTATTGCTACTCATAAATTGCATCATCGTAAACAGTGTACTGTTGACGATGATATAGAACTTGATATGGAGGTTCTGTATCGAGTGACTTTGATAATGTTTAGCAAAAAATAATCTTCCAAAATCAAGAAAATAACCTTGCCAAATATTGACCATCTTTTGTACCGGTAAACGATGCCAGTTTTTGGCAATTTCTAAAAATAAACCGTCACTTTGACCGAGTAGGTTGAATCCAAATTGAATCGATTTTTTGACGATTTCATCTAATCTTTCTGTTTGAATGGTCAACACAAATTGTTGAAATTCTTGAACAATACGATGTGTGTTTTGTTCGATTAATGCTTCGATAAGTGCCTGTTTATCATCGTAATACTGATAGAGTGAGCCGACGCTAACCCCCGCCATTTCTGCGATTTTGGGTGTCGTTACGGCATCTAAGCCATACTTGCTGATACATTTCGCGGTGGCTTCGAGAAGTGTTGACACCATTTGTTGTGATCTTTCTTGCTGAGGTCGTTTTTTCATAAAAGAGTCCGAACGCGAATTGAATGCGAATATATATTCGTATTAGTCTCAGGTTAATCCAATTGAGATGAAGATTCAAGAGAGGCTTAACATGTCCATGATTCAGCAATCATCACCAACAAAAGCGTCCAGACCGAATCGCGCAAGGTCATTTGCAGAGATTCGGAAAGCGCCATTGTGGATGAAGGCACTGACGCCGATTCTTGGTCAGGAGTTGACGCCGAACGAAACTGAGTATGATGAACTTGTGAAGGCGGTGTCAGAAGGGGATGTGCTCATGGATAACTATGTGGCATGGATGTTTGCTTCAAATCCTAAATTGGCTAAGCAGAAGTTTGATCAAGCATTGCAACACGGTTTGGACAGTGTTGAAGATTGTCCCGATGCGCTACGCGTGTTATTTCAAGAGATTGAGCGTGTGCCTGCATGGTTAGATCGTCAGTTGCTCAATGATGCATTGGCGTTTATTCACAGTGCTGGAAAAGACGCCAATCATGTCTTACGCGATGCGGCGCTGATGGGCGGTTATCTTTTATCGGGTTTTAATCGTGCGTTAATTTTGACGGGTGCTTTGAACCAAGACGCGTCCAAGCGTATTGCTGAGACCTCCAAATGGTGGATGGATTGTACTGAATATGGTGGATTAGAGCGCTTTGCTGCGGGTTTTAAATCGACGGTTCATGTACGATTTATTCATGCCTTAGTGCGACGGAATCTTGCGGCTAACCCAGAGTGGGATAGTAAAGAATGGGGTCTTCCCATTTGTCAGATTGATATGGCGGCGACCAATTTGGCTTTTGGATTGGTATTTTTGGCAGGTTTACGCGCCTTAGGGATTTTTCCGACATCGCATGAATCGCGAAGTGTGATGCATTTATGGAAATATGCAGGTTGGTTGATGGGGGTCGAAAAACGCTGGTTGGTCGATAGCGAGCGTGAGGGCATTGTCTTATTGCATCGTGCGCAACTGACCCAATCAGCGCCTGACTGGAGTAGTCAGGCGTTGGGTCAGGCGTTGTCATTGGAGCCATTGCAACGGCATTATGCAAAATTTCCAGTGGTGAGTCGCCAGTTTGCGTACTATAAGCATTTAAGTATTAATCAATTTTTTTTGGGTGGGCGCAAGATGGCCCAATTAGGATTACCCAGCAATATTTTGCCTTGGTATCCGCTATTGGTTGCACCATTAAACATGGTCACTTATAGCGTACAACGAATATTACCGCCGCTGCATACGCGATTACAGCAACGTGGGCGCAAGGCTCAACGTGATTTTATGGGGGTGTTTGGCGACAAAGGTTTAACGACGATTCGACCTGATAAAAATCACCCTGCACATGTCTAGTTGACGATATTGATATGGTAATTGATCTACATAAAATCAGTTTTTATTGTCAAGATAACGCGATTTATGGCCATATTGAATTGTCATTTTTTGATTGATAATGATATAGACAATAATTTTTTAAGCACAACTTTTGGAATATGAGTGTATGACTTCATTAAAAGGTAAAACAGTTTTTATCACTGGCGGTAGTCGCGGTATTGGGCGTGCGATTGCATTGCGCGCAGCACGTGAAGGCGCAAATATTGTGATCGCGGCCAAAACTGCGGTCGCCAGTGAAAAATTAGAAGGCACGATTTATAGCGTTGCCGAAGAAATCGTTGCAGCAGGCGGCCAAGCGCTACCCCTGATCGTCGATGTGCGTGATCAAGAGCAGGTTATTGCGGCAATGGCGCAAGCGGCTGAGTATTTTGGTGGCATTGACGTCCTCGTGAATAACGCAGGTGCGATCAATCTGATGGGTGTTGAACATACTTCAATAAAGAAGTATGACTTGATTCAAAGTGTCAATCATCGTGCGACTTTCATTTGCGCCCAAGCGGCATTGCCGTATTTAAAGAAATCATCGAATCCACATATTTTGAGTTTATCGCCGCCCGTCAACATGGCACCGCATTGGCTAAAACCATTTGCGCCGTATGCGGTTTCTAAATATGGCATGACGATTCTGACGCTGGGAATGGCGGAGGAATTTCGTGATTATGGTATTTCATGCAATACGTTATGGCCTGCGACGTATATTGCGACTGCTGCAGTTGCGGTCAATCTAGGGGGAGACACCACGATGTTGGTGAGTCGTAAACCTGAAATCATGGCGGATGCCGCCTATGCGATTCTGTCGAGTGATCGCGGAACATGGACTGGTTTGGCCTTGACCGATGAGGAGGCCTTGGCGAAATTCGGTGTGACTGATTTGACGCATTATGCGTGTTCACCAGAGCATATCGGTCAATTGCAAAAGGATTTTTTCTTGGACTGATTTTGATAATGATTCTTTGAGTGATTTGTGTCCGAAGGGTTCAAATATGATCTTAGGACATGATTATTCGTGCGTCAGTTATCTTTATTTTGCATTTTTGAGAAATTAGGTGCAGCTTTATAAAACAGCGACATTTTTTATAAAGCTGAGTTTTTACGGATATATTGTCCACGTATCAGATGGATATCTGATCTTAGAAAATGATAAAAGGGAGATTTAAATTGAAAACTGCGTTTCAGTTACTATCAGCAACTGCGATCTTAGCCATCGCAACATCATCATATGCAGGTCAAAAACTCTGCGTTTTTGACCCATTGGGAACGCAAGGCGACGCTTATTTCTTTATGAAGGATTATGCGGTTGCAGCGAAGCAATGGGGAGCTGATATTACCTTAAAACCCTATACCGATGATGAACGTGCTAATGAGGACTTTACCCTCGGTAAATGTGATGCGCTGTTGACAACAGGTATTCGAACCCGACAATTTAATAATTTTAGTGGTTCAATTGATTCTGCTGGCGGTATACCGAACGAAAACATCGCAAAAATGGTCATAGCTCTCATGGCTAATCCTAAACTTGCTAAAGAAATGGTCAGTCAAGATACCGAAGTGGTGGGTGTGTCTCCATTGGGTATGGCCTATGCAGTTGTTAATAATAGTAATATTAATGCATTGGCGAAAATGAACGGCAAGCGTTTTGGTATTTTGGAATATGACACGGCTCAACGACTGATTGTTGATAAAATGGGGGCTGTCCCAGTTCCAGTCACGTTATCAACCATGGCGAACCAGTTTAATGCAGGGCAAATTGATATCGTTGATCTGCCGATCTATGCATATAAAGCGCTAGGTTTTAAGAGTGCAAGCATTCTTAATTTTCCAGTCGCTTATTTAACGACACAAATTACGATTCATCCTGCGAAGTTTCCAAATGGCTATGGACAAAAAAGCCGTACTTGGATGGTTGGACAATTAGATCGACAGTTCAAGTCGATTGACCAACTAGAAAAAAGTGTAGATTCAAAAGTATGGGTCAACGGTTCTCGTGCAGATATTATGTTTGCAACTAAAATCCTACGTGTCGCACGGATCAGTATGGCCAAAGAGGGCGCGTATAGCCCACGCATGATGACAATTTTAAAGAAAACACGTTGTTTGAAAGATCCCTCAAATTTTGAATGTGCATTACGCGATGAGTAATTAAACGGCTTTCTATGTTGTGAAATTGAGTGAAACTGCTTAAAAATGATCGGCGTGAGTCGGTCATTTTTTTTGCGATGTAGATAGCTCTAGTTGATCCAATATTCAATCGTTGAATAAAAAAATGATGTATTTTTTAAAATAAAAACAGTTGGTTGTTAAATAGACAGTAGTGATGATCAGCGTTTATTAAACGACGAATGGCTCTTGCCAAAATAACGAACTTGCGATCAAATAGCCCACGATAAAAATAACAACACAGCCTAGGAAGGTTTATAAATATGCAAAAAATTGCTGCTCTTTTTCTATTCACATTATTCAGCTTTATCGCCAGCGTCGATGCAATGGCTGCCGCAAATCCCACACCTGACTACTGGCAATGTACCAATCGGATTGGTGGATCATGGACGTTTGGTCAAGTCCCTTCGGCTTGTGATGTGGATGCGTTTGGTGATTCGAGCTATGTTCGCACAGCATTTGCGCCTGTCTTGTATCAGGACAATCAAACCGCCAGTAGTGAGCGTCCCCGTTACGTTCAAGAAATGTATACCGTGCTGCGTGATGCGTCTGCTTATTATCTTAAGACTCGTAATCCAAGTGTGACTGCTGCCGAACAAGCCGCATGGCAACGGGCGATTTTTGCCGCTGCAGCACAAGAAACATGGTGGACGCATTACCGCGCCAGTACCGATGGTCGAACCAAGATGGTTCGTGGAGATCTGGGTCATGGTCACGGTATGATGCAGATTGATGACCGTTGGCACTTTACCGAGATTCAAAATGGCAAAGGCTGGCAACTGACCCAAAATATGACCTATGCGTTTGAGTTGTATTACGCCGCATGGACGCAAGCAGCCAGCGCATCATGTGTCGCGGGGGCAACCGATTGGCGCAATCGCGCGCGCTCATCGTATTCGCAGTACAACGGCGGGGCGAGCAAAGTGTGTCGCTTTACCAATGCCAACGACACTTGGGCGCAAAACGACATTAATTATGCGCAGAAATATGACCAGCAACCCTGGGCTGTGCATATCACTGACCCGAATCAAGCCGCCAAACTGAATGTCAGTTGTTTGATGGAAGGCAAGGAGGATTGTCCTCCTGTGAGTGCTTTGCCAGCCAGCTGGAGCAATCGTTATTTACAGCTCAGTAGTGGTGAGTCTTGTGTGTTTAAAAATGATGCACTCAGTTGTGTGACCAATAGTCGCGATTTTGCCTGTTTAAGTGCATTGACGAGTATCGTGCCGACCAATCCTGAAATCTTGGCGGTGACTAATCAAGCCAATTATGCCGTCAAACTGAATGACCGCCATCAATGTCCAGCAGTTGTTTCTAATCTGAAATCCGTCGGTAAAACCTTGTTGCTGGCAAAAAACATCAATATGCGCAGCACGCCAAGTGGCACACTACAAACCACTATTCCGAGTGGGAGTGTGGTGCAGGTTTTGGACTGGGAAACGCGTGCCGCGCCAACCTATGATCGCTATTATAAAGTGCGTTATCAGAATGTAGATGGCTGGGTCTATGCGGGCAATAGCAGTGATTCAGCCAGTTGGGTGAGTGATGGTAGCTATGCGAGCCTTGTCGCCAAACTGGTTATTCAGCCGAGCTATCGCGGCAAAGTGATGATCAGTGGTGGAATTAATTTACGTAGTACCGCTGCAACAGGTGCCATCCTGATTGCGATTCCAACCAACACCATTCTGACGATTCAAGCAGTGCAAGTGATTGGTGAAACGAACGCAGTGTATTACCAAACCAGTTATAGCGGTAAAACGGGTTGGATTTATGGCGGACAAGTTTTACCTGATCAGACCTTGACCAGTTGGGTAGTAGCAAACTAATGGCAAAATGGCATCCAGCATTGTGGATGTTGCCCCTAGCGGGGGTTGTGGCGGCTGGTCTGTGGGTAATGCGTCCTAACCAGCCACAACGTACAGAGCCTTCACATCTAGGTACGTCCGCAACTCCTGCGCCAATGTCAAAAACGTCATTGTCTGATGCACCAGCATCGCAGTGGCAAACGGTGATTCAACAGTTATCACGGTTGGCACATTGCGAGCAGGATCACAGTTGTCCACCCGACTCTAAAACAGATCCTTATGCAGCAGATTTTGCACGTAATCAGCAGATAAAAGCATTATTGGGACAGCTAACAAAAACAGCCTCGCAGCCGGCTGCTCATTTAGAGTTGCACCGTGTTGCGGTGGAGTATTTAAATTGGCCTGATGGACATGTCCAAAGTGCGGCATTGACTTTACTCTCAGCTTTACCTGCTGAGCAGGGCAACGTGCCCGTGATTACTCAGGCATTGCAGCAGAGTTTTGATGCACCGTTGATGAGGCAAGCATTGCAGGAGTTGACTCGTTACCCTGAACAGAAAAAAGAGTTACAACCGTTTTTTAGTCAGATCATGCAAACTGGAAGTTTTTATGCAGCGCAGGAAGTGGCGCAAGGACTATTGCCTTTCTTGACACCAGATACGGTGGGGAGTTATCAGACATTGCTTAGTCAGCTCGATCCACAAAGTACCAAAGCTCAAATGCTAGCAGCGACGCTCAAGGAGTATCAGCTCAGGGCAAGTGGTGGCTAAGCTACTTCCTGTCGGTCGCATTTTTAAAGATCTAATCTGCATGTCAATTCGCGACAAGAAGCATTCACTTTTTAGTCAAAGAACATGGCATAATTTTGTTCAAGTCAACAATCAGAAAAATCAGACATGAATCATTTATCAATCAATTGGAAAAGATTCGGAGCGTTGCCATCCGCATGGTTGTTATTTCTGCAATTATTCATTTTAATTTTATCCCCACTGACTAATAGCAATATGAGCACTCATGCCATTTCATGGTGTTTGAGTGCTTTGGTGCTAATCTTGATTGCAAAAATCATTCAGCTTAGTCCGATTTATACCGCAGTCGGAACGAGTCTAGTGGTTGTGGCATTGACGTTGTCAGGTATTGTTTTAATGGGTTGGGGTTCGCCGAGTATTCTGGCTGCTGCAAATATTGTGGAAGCGGCGGCGTATATCTATGCGGCATTCGGTTTGCTGATGTATATGTTTGCCGATAAATACCTGACGCGCGATGAGTTGTTTGCCGCGGCGGCAGTCTTTACTTTGTTTGCGTGGGCATTTGCCTTTTTATATAGCGCGTGTCAGACCATCTATCCTGCGAGTTTTGGCGTGACCTCTGCATCTCAGCTTTCACGGTCTTGGCTTGATTTAATATTTTTAAGTTTTAGTGTGCAATCGGGGACAGGTTTAAGCGATATTCTTCCTATTTCACCCGCGGCTCGTGTGTTGGTAGCCTTGCAGATGTTTTGTGGCGTGATGTATTTGGCGTTAGTGGTTTCGCGGTTGGTTGCCTTGCAATATATACAACACAAGCCGCCGTCGGAAGGGTGATATTTTCCTGCTCATGAATGTAGGGTGCGCACTGCGCACCAGTTCAGATCTAGCCATTTGTTATGTGCGCAAACCCTACGCCAGCTAATTTTTAGCAAAGATAAGGAGTGGAGGTAAATGAAGAAACATAGTGTGAGTGATGTCATATGATTTTTACCATTAAAAGAAAACGTTCATTTCCTGAAGCCGTAATGATTGAACCATGGGCTATTGATATTGTGTTAGCTGTCAATGATGAGTTAAAGCTTGTTATCTATGGGTTGAAAAGTGAGAGTGATGTCATTTTCGAGCATACAAATGATGATAGATTAGTTATTTTTTCAGTTGATATTGACAGTGTTGATGTGATTCTTAATGGCGTTGATTTGAGCAATAAGTATAAGTTTAGATAACCATAAGGTATGATTTTCTATCGGCATTTGTTATGTGCGCACCGCGCACCAATTTAGGTGAAGCCATTTATTCGGTGCGCAATCCGCACCATACGCCTATAAAATAATTCCTCAGCTTGTTTCCGAGTGTTTTTTATCAACCTCATGATTGGTGCTATAATCACGCCATTATTCGACTTCTCTATGCAATACAGCATGGGCAGCATTTTTATTGTATGCAGCATTGCATATAGATGAGCAGATATTACTTCATGATTAACGAAAAAATTCTTAACGAAATCAGCATTCGTCGTACCTTTGCGATTATCTCTCACCCTGATGCGGGTAAAACAACCAT
>JACMMY010000037.1 GCA_014378805.1 Moraxellaceae bacterium | reverse complement strand
GCGTCCTGCTTCAGTGTTGTTATCCGCGATAGTATTATCTTGACCCATACCAACGGTTTTAATGTCGCTGGCAGGGATGCCCCCTTGGACTAACGGTTCAGCAACAGCTTGTGCGCGCTTCAATGACAGATCACGGTTGTAACTTGCACTTCCAGTACTGTCTGTGTAGCCATTGAGTTGTAAATGGCTGATTTGAACTCGATTAAGTTGCTGTCCAATAGCAGTGATTTTGTCGACGGTTTCTGGTTTGATCGAGGACTCATTGTAATTGAACAATAGTTTCTCAGAGAGACCCAAGAACCAGCCATCATTGCTCAGTTTAAAGCCTTGGCTTTTTAAAACATTGACTTGCTGTCTTGTTAATCCGCCGAAGTTCTGACATGCCGTAATAGTCAGCGCTAAGGCGATACAGGCACTTATTTTAAATAAACCAACCAAGTGTTCCAATATTTAAACGCCTAAAAAATTTTGTCACAGTATTTAGCTAAGTTCATCAGCTAGATACCAACTATTGTGGGGAATGCGTTTTGCGTTATACATGGCAGCATCAGCTTTGGCAAGCAGTTGTGCTGGTGTCGCGCAATTCGATGAAAGTGCAATACCAATACTCAGATGAATGAAAAGACGCTGACCTGAAGGTAAGTAAATAGGATCATTTAGTGTCTTTAAAATCGATTCAGCGACGCCAATTGCATTTTTAGCATCGCCTATCTGCGGAAGAATTGCTGCAAATTCATCGCCATCTAAGCGCGCTAAGAAGTCTTTTTGCCGCAGTCGAGATTGTAGGCGGACACTTGTTTGAGTCAACACAAAATCACCCGCCGCATGACCATAGGTATCGTTAATTTCCTTAAAACGATCATTATCAAAAAATAGTAATGCGGAAATTGATTAGTCTTTTTTTTGGCTGAATAAAGTTTCTAAACGCGATTCAAAATAACCGCGATTCGGTAAGCTAGTGAGACTGTCGTGTTGTGCTTTATGTGCGAGTAAATCATTCTCTTGCCTTAGGTGCTTATGCCATCGTTCAATTTCGTCAAGTAAGCTATTAAAATCTTGGCTCAATTCATTTAACTCTAAAATTTTTGCATCAGGTAAGCGTAGATTAAAGGCTCGCTGTTCTCGGACGAGATTTGCAACGGTCGTCATTTTTTTAAAAGAGTCAACGATATAACCATGTGTTCGATATGAAAAATAACTGACTGAGATCAGGGTAATGACGAGGCAAAGCAGTAATCCAAATAAAACTTGAATCAAAAATCGAGTCATCACTTTTGAGTTACCCGTGACCCAAACCGTACCAACCTGCTGCTCTCCATGCCTAATCATTTCAGAAGCTGGAGCTAAGGATATAAAATGACTAAATAGGCGATCAATTCCATCAAATGTGCTTTTTTTAGAGTTTTTGAGTTTAGCTAATACTTTTCCGTAAATATTTTCAACGCTGATTTCTGAAAAATCATCACGATAGGCGAGTTGATCAATGGCATCTTGAATCGCGAGTTGATCATTAAAAACCACCCCTGCTTCAACGCGATAACTGACTGTAATGGCAATGAGCTGCAAGTTTTTTTTTCGCATAACTATCAAGTGCAAATAAAGATAATATCGATAAGGATGAACCACAAATCAGTAGTGTCATCAGTAAGACAAAAAAAGTGTACGCCTAAAAATATGTTTTAAGGTTGGCTGAGTTCGGTTGCCGGGTATTGACAATACGGAGTTCAGAAAAGTCTGTTTCATTGAGTCGCTCTTTTTTTACGACCCAACATTAAAACATTGGGGTCAACGCGGACGCCGCTTCGGGCAAGAGAGTCGAGGTTGACCAGAAATGTAATCGGCGAGGTTGCCGTCTTCAGACAAAAGCTGCTACCCATTGCACAATCTGAGTCGCTTTCACTGATGGTGAGGATGGATCGATTTTGTCTTGCTGCAATCACTTTTTGTTGTTCAGCAGGTGATATATCGCCGAAATAAATGACATCACACTGTGTACTGAGAATGGCGATATCATAACTTTGCTTGGTTACGACGATTTTATTGGCTGTATTATTGGTCGTATCAAGATGCTCAAGTAAGTTGGAGTGTTTGGCTGCAACAATACAAAGATTAATGGGTGTGGAGGGGTGTCCATCGCGTATAGCTCATAATGCCAAGCACAGTGCTTTGAACCTCTTCATCTTTAGTCGCGACTATTTTATGAGTAGCCATTGCATTCGTTGTCACGGGTGTAGTGTCCGTTGGTATAGCGAATAATTTAGAACTGCTGCACAAAATAATAATGACGCAAATTTTCTGAAAATTATCGAGTCTGTGATGGCTAATTATTTTCTTCGCGAGCATCTCAACGCATCGAAGTATGTATTTGAAAGGGAGCATTTTATATCGATCATCCTTGATGACATGATTGCTTTTTTGATTCTAGAGATTTAAATGTTGAGTGCGTATTGAATGACGTAATTATAAACGGTTATTTAAAAACCAGATGCGATATCTCTCTTACTTTTTATGTTTCGTAATTAAAGTATTATTATGAAAAATAACTATAAATACAGTTGGTTATCTATTTTTTCTATGAAAAAATTAAAGTGATGATATGTTTTTTACTATTTTGGGTATAAAAAACTTTTAAATAACGATTTTATTTTGGATTTATGCAATGCACTTGGGTATAAGAAGGAAACCTATTGTTTGCAATATGCTGTGAAATGGGTTGCTTATCTTAGCCAATGAGAATATCCCCACCTTCAACGAGGAAAGTGTAGGATATTCAAATCTTTCATCACATTACTTTGCCAAAAAATTCTTCACTAATACCACTAAACGTTCAATGATCTCATCGGCATCAGCTTGACTGAGATTTAGCGGCGGCAACAGACGAATCACACTATCTGCCGTGACATTGATAATCAAGTGATGTTCATCGCGCGCACGAGCAACGAGCTCGCCACAAGCACGCGGCAACTCAATGCCTATCATCATACCGAAACCACGCACTTCAATGCCTAATCCAGCAAACTCTTCAGTGAACCGATCTTTCAAATAACCACCTACTTTTTCGGCGTTTTCGATGGCGTGCTCTTTTTGAAGACTTTCAATCACTGCATATACGGTACGGCAAGCAAGGGGCGTTCCACCGAACGTTGAGCCATGATTACCCGCGCTAAATAAATTCGCCGCTTTATCACGAACCAAACACGCACCTACTGGAAAGCCATTGCCTAAACCTTTTGCAGTCGTCAGAACATCAGGTTTAATCGAGGTGTGCTGGTAAGCGAAATATTTGCCTGTACGCCCGTTACCTGTTTGGATTTCATCGAGCATCAGTAACCAATCATGTTTGTCACATAACGTACGCATTTGTTCAAGGTAAACAAAACCTTGCGGCGCGGTATTTATCCCACCTTCACCTTGAATAGGCTCAACTAAAATCGCGACAATATCATCGTGTGCTGCCGCAAGTGCTTCAATCGCAGCAACATCACCAAATGGCACACGGAGGAAACTTTCAACGAGGGGATAAAAACCTTTTTGGATTTTTTCATTGCCTGTTGCTGATAAAGTTGCCAGCGTACGACCATGGAATGATTTTTCCATGACGATGATTTTTGGTGAGGTAATGCCTTTTTTATAGGCACTCATCCGCGCAAGTTTGATCGCAGCTTCATTCGCTTCCGCGCCGCTATTGGCGAAGAAACAACGTTCCATACCGCCAACCTGACATAGCAGACGTCCAGCTTCTTCTTGCCAAGGAATTTGAAATAAATTACTGGTATGGACCAATGTGGAGGCCTGATCAATCATCGCCGCAGTGACTGCTGGATGCACATGTCCTAAACCGCATACGGCGATACCCGTGAGTGCATCAAGATAGGCGGTACCGTCTTCTGTATATAAGTATGTACCTTGGCCTCGCACAAACGCAATTGGTTGACGCCCATACGTTGGCATCAAAAAACTGGCTTGGTCATTCGATGGAATGACTGGCGTGGGATTGAGCGTTGAGTTCATGGTAGATTCCCGACTAGACCAAAGTATGGTGTTACTAAAATTAGGATGATATGTTAACAAATTATTCTGTTAATAATGTTAAATCACTATGGATTTTATCGTATAGAAGTTGACTAAAGATGATCTACGTAACGATGTTCTACGATCATGTGAATGTTCAGCTGAAAAAGACACGCGCAATCATTACGCTTTTCGATCTATCGGCGTTATAATCAACCCATATTATTATTTTTGAATCAGGTCATCATCATGTCAGATGTTCAAGCCAATGCAACAGAAACGTTGATCCATGAGCAAATTGCAAAACACTCTGTGATTTTGTATATGAAAGGCACTCCGCAATTCCCACAATGTGGTTTTTCTGCACGTGTGATTGAGGCCTTGAGCAAAATCGGTCGTCCTTTTGCATTCGTTAATATTTTGGAAAATCCAGATATCCGTGCAACGTTGCCGCGTATTGCAAACTGGCCAACATTTCCGCAATTGTGGGTCAATGGAGAGTTAATCGGTGGCTGTGATATCGTCACAGAGATGTTCCAAAAAGGCGAACTCAAGTCGTTGATTGAAGAACATAGTCCAGCACCTGCTGCGTCATAATTTTGCAGTCTACCGTTGAGTATTTAAAAGAGCCGTTAATCGGCTCTTTTTTTTGTTTAAAAAGTCGTTCAAAATATCAAATTAGTTCATCTCAGGATGAAGTGGTATAGTTGTAAAATAGATATTGCAAAAGACAGCATTCATTATGTTTTATGAACAGTCTGCTTGCGTCTAGACATAACAAATAAAAATAGTTTAATTGATGAAAAAAATGAAGTGATGGCTGAGTTAAGGAATATTAACGATATGCGCAAGGAATCTGTGGAGTTTAATGGAATCAATCTCGAACCTATGGAGTATGGTCATGATGACCATCTCGATGCAGTGTTGTACTCAGAAAAAGAAGATCCAGTTGAACAAGAAATTAGAGCGGTGCTTCGGTCAAGGTATTGGTTATTACGTTTTCCTCAGCATTTAGAATCTGAATTTACTGCACTCTATATTCCCCGAGCGATTCAACTTTTTCACTTTCGTTCACCACTGCTATTTTTACTCTTCTTAATTGAAAATATAGGAATTTATCAGGTATTACCTGCGGAGATTACTCAATATTATTTTAGCCTTAACGCTTGGACTGGGATTATGATTGTGATTGCATCCGTGCTTTCATATCTTCCTCAACTAAGTCGCTGGTACGAATGGTATATCGGAGTGGGTGGGGTCGTTGCGATAGCGGTCAGCACTGCCACAGCGAATATAGGTGGTGGTGATTCTGTGATTCTGACTTATGCCGGCACGATGTATATTGTCGTTGTGCTATATAGCTTTGTTTGTCTACGTTTTCGCGCAGCGATGATTGTCGGATGGATGGGGGGTATTTTCGGCATTATTTTAGCGCATCTACTTGGTCACCCCATGAATTGGAAACTCTATAATCTGACGTATACCATGACGAGTATTTTGGGGATGTGCCTCGCGTATGCCTTAGATCGACAAGAACGAACGAATTTTTTGCAGGCATGTCTATTAAGGCATTCTGTTGATAAAGGTCAGAAATTAGCACAGCAATTGAATACGCTCTCCCGACAAGATGGACTAACAGGTCTTGCAAATCGTAGACACTTGGACGAAGTCCTGAGACATGAGTGGAATCGTGCTTTACGCCAGCAGCTTCCATTGACCCTTATGATTATCGATGTTGATTTTTTTAAGCGCTACAACGATCGCTGGGGCCATTTGGCTGGCGACGAATGTTTGCAACAGATTGCAACGTTGATTGCTAGTTTCGCCAAAAGAAGTGGTGAGTTAGCGTCACGATATGGCGGGGAGGAGTTTGTTTTATTATTTCCGAGTATGGCTGAGCAAGAGGCAGCACAGCAAGCTGAACGCCTGCTCAGTGGTATAAAAAAACTTGGACTTCCAAATCCTGAGGAAGATCATTCCTTCGTCACCGTGAGTATCGGCGTTGCTGTGTGCTTGCCCTCTGCTGATGTAAGTGTTGCGCGGTTGTTACGACAAGCGGATGTGGCGCTTTATCATGCAAAGGAGAACGGTCGCAATCGCTATGCATTTTTTAATGACGCCATGCTAAATAAGGACGGCGTTGATCTCACGAGGGCTTAACTTACTCGCCCGCCCATTCAATCACCGATTCCTGTTCATTGTTGGTTTCAGGATCTTTTCGTGGTTTTTTAATTTTATCTTCCTTTACTTTTTTGGACTTTGATTTATCCGGTGTTGGTTTCTTCTTCGCCTTTTCTTTGCCAGTGGGTTTCTCTTCCACTTTGTCGGATTTTGCTTTTGCATCGCCTTTGGATTTTTTGTCTTTACCCTTATTCGCATCGTCACTTTTGGCACGATCCCCTTCTTCAAGGCGTTGCCAATGCTTCAACTGGTTCATGACTTCACCAAAGATGGTGTCTTTTTCATAGCGACCTTTAGCGTTCATGATTCCAGCAGGCCGTTTCATGAGTAGGGATAGTGCTTCCTCAACCGTACGGACCGCATAGAGATGAAAGCGTCCTTCACTCACCGCATTTATTACGTCCTGACGCAGCATGAGGTGTTGAACGTTTTGAATGGGTAGAATCACGCCTTGCTGACCATTTAATCCTTGCAGCTGACACGCATCAAAGAAGCCTTCAATTTTAGGATTAATACCACCAATCGGTTGCACGACACCGAGCTGATTCATCGAACCCGTGATTGCCCAAGATTGATCAATGGGTATTTGGCTGATGGAAGAAATCAGCGCACACAGTTCGGCAAGTGTTGCGCTATCACCATCAATCTCGCCGTAGCTTTGTTCAAAGGCGAGGGCAGCAGAGAAGTGAATCGGTTGCGTGCGTCCAAAATGTGCGCGCAAGAAGCTCGACATAATCAAGATGCCTTTAGCATGTAATGCGCCGCCCAATTCAACACTGCGCTCAATATCGAGAATCTCGCCACCGCCTTGATAAACAGTCGCAGTCAGACGCGCAGGTAAACCAAATTCGCTGTCCGCATAATGGACGACTGTCAGGGCATTGACCTGACCAATTCGCACGCCTTCGGTTTCGATCAATTGCGTGCCGCGTGATAAATCTTCCCAATATAGTTCGCGTAAATGCCCCAAACGATACAAGCGCGCAGCTAATGTCGTGTCGATGTGCTTCGCGGTGACTTGGCGATCATTTTGTTGTAGCGCAAGCGTGCTGGCTTCTCGTAGTAAGTCACCGAGGGTTGCAGCATGCAGCGATAGCGAAGATTGATCTTCGGCTTGACGGCTTGAGTCTGTCAGCAGGGCAGCCAGCGCTGAACGGTCAAATGGCAGTAACTTGTCTTTATTGACATAGTCCGCGATGAGGCGAACATAGGCTTCTTCATTTTCAGCAGTGCGACTCAATGTATTGGTAAAGTCAGCACGGATTTTAAATAGCGCATTGAGCTCAGGTTCAAACTCCAGCAATTCATAATAAATATAAGGCTCACCTAGCAAAATGACTTTCACCGATAATGGCAAGGAATCAGGTTCAAGTGAAATACTGCCTGTTAATGTCAGCATATGTTCTAACGACGATAGTTTCAGTTGACCTGAGCGCAAAGCACGTTTGAGTCCTTGCCATGCATACGGTTGCTCAAGCAACTGATCTGCTTCGAGCATCAGAAAACCGCCATTTGCACGATGTAATGCACCTGAACGAATCAGGGTAAAGTCGGTAGTAATGGTCCCCATTTGGGTCAACTGTTCAACATGTCCGAGCAAATTATAGTGCGTTGGTAAGTCTTCAAAGACTACTGGCGCACCTGAATTCGGTTTGTGTGTCACAACGACATTGACCTGATAACGCGGCGGAACACGATCAAATATCCCCGGTAAGAAGTCATCTTCTTCTTGCTCTAAAATCAGTTCGACATGTTCAATAATATCCGCAGTGTAATCCTTCAGATATTCAGCTAAACCATTGATATGTTCAAAGCGCTGCGCGACTTGCATGACACGCGGCAAGATGATATCACCCGCCAATTGCGCATTTAAGCTCGCCACTTGATTGCGGGTTTGCTCTTCAATTCGTCCTAAACGCGCACCAAGTCGATGTAGTTTCTTATCCATTTGACGAACGTTTTGATTGATCTTTGCTCGTTCTGCTGGCGGCATTGCGGCAAGTTCATTCTCATCTAATTCTTTACTCGCGAGGATGTTGGTTGTAAGTGTTGGGTCTTCCGTAGGTTGCGCTTTAACAGGCACAAAACGATGTTCTTCGTTACGCGACACTAATTTTAGTGCGAGTGCTTCACCTTCTTCGGTTAGCGCTTGCAAGGCTTGTTGTTGGGCGTTGCCAGCACTATGGCGAATCGTTTCAATACGCGTGTGGTAGCTGTCAGCAGCAAATGCTTTTTCTAGATGATCTAAAAGGTGATCCCACAACTGATGCATGTATTTTTTAAGTTTGGGTGCATCGCCTGGAGGAAGTTCAAGTGCGATCGGTTTGCGCGGGTTAGCAAAATGATTGACATACACCCAATCGCTCGGTGTGGGCATATCAGCTGCTTGAATCGTCAGCATACGTTTGAGCATGGTACGTTTACCAAGACCACTCGTCCCCACGGCAAAAATATTATAGCCGTCAAACGGGAGTGACAATGCCGTTTCTACCGCTGCACGGGCGCGATGCTGACCTAAAAAATCATTCAGTGGTTTGACGCGGCGCGTACTTGGCGGAATCTCAGCCATATTTGGCGCGCGCATGAGTTGGTCTACGCTGAGGTAGCCGCTATTGGGTAACAGGGTTTTATTGGCATGAATTTTTACGGGAATTGTCGTTGTTGTTTCAGTTTTCTGGGTCATTTGAGGCTTTTGGGAAGTTGGTTTAGTTGGTGCAGCTTGATTTAAAATGTCAGCATTTAAGATTTCAGTGGATTCACTCTGCGGTTTGATATTCTTCGAGCTATCGTTGTCTTGAACCGAGGACTGACTATTCAGATTGGTAACGATTGATCCATGCGATGCGCGTGTGTTGTCGGCAGTAGTCGTGGGTGTATCGATTTCATCATGTTTACTGTCCATAGCGCTTTCCGTCGTCATGTGTTCTAAATTGGCAAATGTGTCTGAGCTCATGAAGGCGAATTCATGAGTTTCATTCTCATGAGAGTGTGCATATATATGGGGTTATTGTGCCATGCGTAACAAGGTTATGTGTCGTGTTTTATTAATAAATTTACTTTATTTTCTAAAATAAAACTGATCTGAGTAATCACTCAGTCAAACCTAGTTGGATCATTATATTGTTGAGCTTTAATCTTCTCTAAAAGTTCGTTCATATCCTCTGCAGGATTGGTTAATACTAAAAATCTTACGCGACCATTACTAATAATTTGCAGTCCATAGCGACTCACTTGAACAACATGACAGAGGCGACCTTGTTGAGTGAGTAGGCTATTTAACAGACCTCGGTCTGTCTCTGTCAGATCAAATAAATCGGGTTTAATTTGGTCGATCCACTTAGCATCGTCTGATACAGAAATTAAGCGGAAGCGGACAGGCTCAAGTTGCCAAAAATGATAATCAGGTGCGGCATCCAGACTCAATAATTCAGGATGCAATAAATAAAATGATTGTCTGAGTTGTGCCAAATCTAACGTCTCACTTTGCAGCGGAATCATGCGACCGAGCACAGAAAGACGCGTGGCAGCTTGCCAATTATCCTCCAAGTCGTCGTGCAACAACATCGACACACGCGAATCGATCATGATGTTGCGGGTGTGTTGAGCAGTTTCACCGAGCAGTGCAATGACTTGTCCGTTTAATGTCACGCCGACAGGAATAACGGATGTAAAAGGAAATCCCGGTACGCTTGCGGATTGGCTTGCCATGACTGCTTGACGACAGGATAGGAGGGCACGTGTTGCAAGCGCATTGATTGCTGTTGTCTTTTCCATAAAAGTGTCTCCATAAAACTTAGCAACGATTGTTGCAAAAAAACTATTCTGGCAAAAAACATTTGATACCGCTACTCTTGTCGTATTCGTTGATCATAGCGGTTTTAATAAGGGTGAGTAAGCACGTGTTATCAGAGAACTCTTCACAGCAACTCAATAAAACATCATCACAACAAGCCGGTTTTTGGAAACGGATTCTGATTTGTGCGGTAATCGGTTTCTCGTCAGGATTGCCGTTATTTGTCTTTTTAAATCTAATCCCCGCTTGGGCAGACTCCTATCATTTAGATATCAAGACTATCGGGTTGCTGACCTTATTACAATTGCCCTATGTATTTAAACCTTTGTGGGCGCCGTTTTTAGATTTTTTTCAGTTTAGACAATATGGACGACGCAGGACATGGCTCATCGTCTTGCCGTTGATGCTGGTGATTGCACTTGGGATGCTCGGTACGTTGCGTCCAGATAGTCAGCTTTCGTTAATTAGTGCAGTGGGTATTTTTATTAGTTTCCTGAGCGCATCGCTTGATATTGTGATTGATGCTTATCGCCGTGAGATTTTACCTGATAATGAATTGGGGCTTGGTAATACGATCCATGTCAATGCTTACAAGCTGGCTGGACTTGTGCCTGGCAGTTTGGCGTTTATTTTGGCGGACAGCTTGCCTTGGGATGTGGTGTTTTGGATTGTTGCGTTATTCATGTTGCCTTGTGTAATTTTGGCGATTGTTGTGCGTGAACCTGAGTTGCGTCAAATTCCACCACGTACTTTATCGGCTGCTTTCGTTGAACCACTTCAAGAATTCTTTGGTCGTAAAGGCGTGAAGGCGGGCATTGCGCTGATTGCTTTTATTTTCTTTTATAAACTCGGCGACTCGCTTGCAACCTCATTAGCCACTAAATTTTATCTGGATATGGGCTATACCAAAACGCAAATTGGCGCAGTCGCAAAAGTGGCAGTATTGTGGGGTGGATTGATCGGTGGTTTTGTCGGTGGTTTCTCAATGCTGCGTTTGTCGATTCATCGCGCGTTGTGGATTTTTGGCGTGGCGCAGTTGTTGGTGATTCCTCTGTTTGCGTGGTTATCGATGCAGCAAGGGCAGAGCTTATTCGCCCTCGGCGCGGTTGTGGGCACTGAGGCGTTTGCGGTTGGACTAGGCACTGCTGCGTTTGTGGCGTTTATTGCGATGAGTACTAATCCTGCTTATACAGCGTTTCAGTTGGCGCTACTGACTTCCCTAGCATCGTTACCACGTACCGTGGTGAATGGTTATGCAGGTTATATGGTTGAATTTATGGGTGGTTACACAGGGTTCTTTTGGTTGTGTACGCTGCTCGCAATTCCGGGAATGCTAATGTTGCCGTGGGTTGCGCCCTGGAATGAAAAGACGAAAGTTTAAAAAGGAAAATATTAATGAGAATGTTACATGTAATGCTTCGTGTTGGTGACTTAAAGCGCTCAACAGAGTTCTATACCGAAGTGCTTGGAATGACGTTACTGCGTCAGCATGATTATCCGGAAGGACGATTCACATTGGCTTTTCTGGGGTATGGCACTGAAGATAAAAATACGGTGCTTGAGCTCACGCATAACTGGGATACGACGAGTTATGATTTAGGCGCAGGTTATGGTCATATCGCGCTGGCAGTCCCAAATGCTTATGCGGCGTGTGATGAGATTCGAGCAAGGGGCGGGCGTGTGGTACGTGAGGCCGGCCCGATGAAACATGGCAATACTGTGATTGCCTTTGTCGAAGATCCTGATGGTTATAAGATTGAGTTGATTGAAAGGGATTGATGTAAAGAGTAAGTTTTATTGAATTAATAAAACTTACTTTCTTTTTCCAAGGATTATGAAAATTGAGAGAGCTTATTAGGAAGATGTTTCAAGGCGACTTTCTAGCCTCTGAATTTCTGCTTTCAATTGTTTGATTCGTGCCCGAACCCAAATATGTGGATCTTGTTCCTGTGTTTTCTTCATTTCAATAGCCAAATAATCACAGATATGGTCGCTTCCACTGAATCGAGCAAGAGTAAATGGTGGGTTTCCTTCCGTAAGGGCAAAAAGATCTGCTCCATTTTCAACAAGAATTTTAGTGATTTCAAGATTGCCGATGGAGCACGCCTCATGGAGAGGAGTATGTCCAAGATCGCCAGGCTGATTGATATTTATGCCTTCACGCAAAAGCAATTTAACGGCTTCAATGGCTTCCCAGCGAACAGCTAGGTGTAGTGCATTCTCTCCGTCATTATTGGTCATATTGATATCTGAGATGTTCTTATCCTCAACACCAAAGACCAATTTTACTTTTTCAAAGATTTTATTAAGTTCTTCTGACATAGATATTCCTAATGTTTTTTTTAGATTTTAAAAGTATAAAAAATATGATGAAAAATAGTCATGTCATATTTGAGAGTTATTGAATCTAGCCTACGTAAACTCACCAATAAATAAAAAAGCCTTCCCAAAGTCACTAAACTCTGGAAAGGCTCATCTTAATTAACAAACGGTTAAACCAACAACGCACTCACACGTTTCACATACGCCGCTGGATCTTCTGGCAATCCACCTTCCGCAAGCAACGCCTGATCGAAGATGATATGTGCAAGATCATCGAAATGGACTGAGCCTTCGAGTTTCTTGACCAACGCATGTTCAGGATTGATTTCCAAGATCGGTTTGATTTCTGGCATTTCTTGACCCATTTGCTTGAGCATACGCGCAAGCTGGCTCGACATATCACCATCCGCACCGACCAAACATGCAGGACTATCAACCAAACGAGTCGTCACACGAACTTCTTTGGCTTTGTCTTTCAATGCTGCGCTGAGTTTTTCCAGCAAGGGCTTAAATGTTTCAGCCGCT
>JACMMY010000036.1 GCA_014378805.1 Moraxellaceae bacterium | reverse complement strand
TCGAGCATTCATATTGAAAAAACTCAAGTAATCGATACCCTTCAATTTTGCCATAAATGTGATGAAGATAAGCACCATAAAACCTATTCATTTCATATAACGTATTCAAGACATCACATCGCATCTTGGCGGCGCTGTACACCTGTGATCATTAAGATCAATTTTTCTATACCCACCCAAAATCCCACTTTCTCTAAAATAGGATTGAGCACATTGGTCATCACACAATAATACGTATTCTTTTCGCCGCGATGATGGCGACCATGCTGACGCGCACCTTGCATAATATTCCAATCCTGTAATTTGCTCACCAACCACGGTTTTTCTTGACGATTTTGATGCGCCCATTTATGAATTTGATTGGCATTGACGCTCAAAACAACTAAGAAAATTAACCAACCATTCATCATGCCAAACACAAACCAAGCAATCGCCAAAATTCCAAAACCCAGTGCAATCAGATCATACGAACTCTGCCACCAATTCTTTTTCAGGAAGTCGCGCGGCTTATCGTGGTTCAATAAATTTTCACGGGCAATCGCGCCAACCAGCGGCATCTCAGGCTTGGCATACGCATCTTCCAGCCAATGGACAAAACCCGAGATAAAATCAGCTATTAGAACTATTAATAATATTTTCAATATGATATCCATAACCCTCTCCACTCAAGAACATCAGTGTGTTCGTTGAAAGTGAGCATAGTCATGCCAAAGATTAGGATCAATACCAACATATTAAGGTATTATATATCGATACTTTATGGTGTAATTAGTAATGCTAAATCACATCAAACAAGAACTCAACACAGCGACCAACCACTGATTTGGAGGAATGATGGCCAATACTGATCTGATGATTACCACATTATAACGCGTCCTCAAGTCACGCGGAAAAACCTACAACGATTTGGCGCAAGCACTTCATCTCAGCGAAGCCAGCGTCAAACGACTCTTTTCTGATAAAAGTTTTACCCTGCAACGTTTAGAGGACATTTGTCAGTGGTTAGAGCTCGATTTTTTTGAATTGGCACGCATCGCACGCGGTGAATCGATGGCAACGACAGAAATGACACTGGCCCAAGAACAAGTTTTAGCAGATGATTTACAACTATTAGGCTTGTTCTACTTAGTGAGGAATAATTGGCAACTACAAGATATCGTTAGTTATTATGAAATTTCAGAACCGACGTGCATTCGTTTATTAATCCGCTTAGATCGAGCGTGACTCATTGAGCTACTCCCTGACAATCGCATCCGATTACGGGTGTCACGCCAAGTCAAACATCAACCCTATGCGCCAATTCGTCTCAAGCACGGCGAGATGATGACCAATAATTTTTTAGCAGTCCGTTTCGATGAACATCAAGGTTACTTTGAATTTGTCGGCGGCGATTTATCGCCTGCATCCGCGCTGATTATTCAACGTAAACTAGACCAACTTGCGGCTGAATTTCACGAAGTCTCTGAGTTAGATATCAATTTACCGACCCATGAACGGACTTTATACGGCACCGTTTTCGGCATACGCCCATGGAATAGCGCAGAAGAGATGTGCGGTTTTAAACGAAGGACATCACCTATAACAAAGACTTAAAATGACATCCTGTTGATTAGCCCATCAGAGTTCGTGTTTCAAACTATTAAGCGACTAATTCTTGTATTTTACGGCGAATAACTATACACTATGCAGTCATTTTTACCGTATACATAAGAGCGAGATCAGCATGGCACGCGTGACAGTAGAAGATTGCTTAGGCGCAGTTGATAATCGTTTTGAATTAGTTTTAGTTGCTTCTAAGCGTGCACGCCAATTGGCGCGTGGTACGGCTGAATCGGCATTGCCGTGGGAAAATGACAAGCCAACCGTCATGGCACTGCGTGAAATTGCCGCTGGTCATGTCACCCGCGACATCCTGAAAATGAAAGATGAGCCAGCACCTGTGTCAAGCTTGGATGCAGTGATGTCATCTATTTCATTAAGTGACTTTACATTCTAATCTGTTCATTTAAAACATGAGCTACAAAAAATCCCACATATTGACGTGGGATTTTTTTTTGGGTCCCGTGTTTCGCTATCCGTATCGTTTGAATAATTTAAGTCTGCTTGCCACCTGAAACCACGCAATTCCGACCTTCTTGCTTCGCTTGATACAGCAGCCAATCGACCCGTTCAACGAAAGCGTTGGCTGTATCTTTCACCGTTGGGATGATTGTACTGACACCGACACTGACAGTCATATAAGCACCAAGTTTCGAACTACGATGAGGAATCATTTCATTAAGCACGATCTGGCGACATTTTTCAGCCACTGCAATCGCGTTATGGGCATCCGTTTCGGGTAGAAGCATTACAAACTCTTCACCCCCAAAACGCGCAAAAATATCTCTGGATCGACCCGCTACCGTGGATAACAATTGGGCAACTCGTTTCAGACATTCATCGCCAGCAGGGTGACCATACTGATCGTTATAATTTTTAAAATAATCAATATCAAACATGATCAAAGACAGCGGACGACACTCACGATAAGCACTCCCCCATTCACGCTCCAAAGTCATATCAAACAAGCGACGATTTGCAACGCTCGTCAGGCCATCCGTAAACGAATACTCTTCCAATTTACGATTCAAACGAAGCAACTCATCTTCGGTTTTTTTTCGCTCGCTAATATCAAACATGAATCCAACTAGTGCGTCCACTTCACCATTTTTACGGACAACATGCACAACATCACGAATCCATACATAGTTGCCATCAGCAGTGAGCGCACGATAATCCGCCTCGTGATCAATACCTGACTTAGACTGAGAGACGCAAAAGTTGACAACCTTCTCACGATCTTCCTCGTGCATTCGTGCAGCCCAATCCTCGACACTGATCCAACTCTCAGGCTTCCAACCGAGAAGCGCTTCAATCTGCGGCCCGATATAGCTAAATTTCATCGTTGCCCAATCAATTCGCCAAGGAATCGCTTTGGTCGACTCCAACAAAGTCTTATAAACTTTATTGTCATCAGGTTCTATTTCATGTTGATCACTAAAAACCATTTTCCGGACTCCTTTCAGCTTAATCAACTTAGACCATCACACTAAGGATTGCTACTTCAAAAATAGCTACTTCATCCCTACCACCAGTCGTCTCGCACTCATGATCCCAGGTTGCTGCTCTAGCCTTGCAAGCAAACGAGATAGCTGCGCCAATCCTTTGACTTCGATTTGCAACTTCATGGTTGCAATGCCATTTGCTTCGGTGATGGTGTTGACCTGTTGAATATTGATTTGATCAGCAAAGATAACTGCGGTCAAATCCTTCAATAGTCCACGTCGATCATAAGCCTCGACGACAATTTGTACAATTTGTCCATTCGATGGCTGCATTTCCCAGCCCGCTTCAACGCCACGTCCCGCATCTTGAACAATCAACCGCGCGTATTCAGGGCAATGCTCATTATGAATACTGACGCCTCGATGCTGGGTAATGTAACCTGCGATCGGCTCGCCATGGACAGGCTGACAGCACTGAGCGACATGAAGTTCCACATTATCCAAACCATCAATCAAAATCCCATGCTGAGATAAAGTTCGACTCGCGCGAGGATTCAACGCTGGTTTGAGTGTCAACTCTGGTTGATCGCCATCCGGCTGCATTTGCTTATTAATCTGATTCATCAATTGATGCAGGCTAATATCGCCTGTCACCAAACCAATCAGAATATCTTCACCACTTTTAACATTGAAAATCTTTGCATAATCAGCAAGATCAATACTTTTAGGATGAATCGCAAGACGCGTCAGCTCTTTTGCCAGTGTCTCGCGTCCAATTTCCAGATTTTTACTACGATCTTGCTGGCGGAACCAGTAGCGTAATTTGTCACGCGCATGGGCGGTTTTGATATAGCCGAGTGAACTGACCAACCAATCGCGATTGGGGTCACGATCTTTTTTGGTTAGAATTTCAACCTGTTCGCCGGTTTTTAACTTATAAGTCAGCGGGACAAACCGTTGATTCACGCGCGCGGCATAGCAGTGATTACCGACTTCGGTATGGACGTGATACGCAAAATCCAAGACGGTTGCATCTTTTGGCAGCTCTTTAATATCGCCATCACGACTGAACACGTAAATTTTCTCAAATTCACCCCAATCATTCAACGAATCGATATCACCGTCATCATCCGAATCATGATCATCTGCAGCTCTTGATCTATTGTCTTGCTGCTTTCTATTTTCTTGATAATTTTCAAGCACGCTGCGCAGCGAATGTAGTTTATGGTCAAAGACGATATCGCCTTTTTTACCTGCCTTAGTACCTTCTTTATAATTAAAATGTGCACAGACGCCCAGTTCCGCCTCATTGTGCATTTCAACCGTACGGATTTGCACTTCCAGCGAGCGATTTTCTGCCAATACAGCCGTGTGCAATGAGCGATAGCCATTGGCTTTCGGATTGGTAATGTAATCATCAAACTGATCAGGAATATGTCGCCACAGTTGATGCGCAATACCCAATGCATAATAACAATCTGGGACATTATCAACCAAAACACGGAGCGCACGAATGTCATACAACTGATCAAAGCTCAGTTGTTTACTTTTCATCTTGCGGTAAATCGAATAGATATGTTTGACGCGACCTGTTACATCGGCTTTGATGCCTTGCTCAAACAATGCCGCTTGCAGCTTTTGCGTCATCTGTTGGATATATTGTTCTCGCTCTAAGCGTTTTTCGCTGAGTAAAGTCGCGATTTCTTTATAGCGTTCAGGAGAAAGGAAACGAAAAGCAATATCCTCAAGTTCCCATTTGAGCTGCGCGATACCAAGGCGATGAGCCAGCGGTGCATAGATGGTCAGTATTTCGCGCGCAACACGTTCTTGACGTTCGCGCGACGCATTGGCGAGTTCACGAACCGCAAAGGTACGCTCGGCAAGTTTGATTAAGACGACGCGCACATCTTCAGTCACAGAAATCAGCATTTTATAAATGCCGGATAAATGTTCGCGTTGATTATTTTCAAAATGATCTTCGAGACGACGATTACGCTCGATCAGTTCCGACAAGCCCCCCATCGCCAAGGTACTGCGAATCAGATTCTGAATCCCGACACCAAAAGTCAGTCCAATTTCTTCGAGTTCAATCAGCTTTTCACGGACACTACGAAAGAGTACTGAAGCAATGAGCGTTTCTTCATCGACCCTTAAATGGGTCAAAATATCGGCCATCCCGACACCCGCCAAATAGGCGTTGGAACGATGCTCGAATCGGGTTTGATCTGCCTCGGCTGCGCGACGCGCGACCAACTCACATGCTTGGCGCAACTGCTGAATCGCAGATTCATCCAGTTGCTCGGATAAACGAGCTAACCAGCCCTCCAAATCAACATCGGATTCACCATAGCTTGTGACGTCAGCATTTGTACGCTGTGCAGCGTTTGCTTCATCCATCCGTCTCGGTAAATCTTCGCGTATTCTGACCATATCAACCTCGTGCCTCAACGCGCGACTTTCAAATCAATCTAAATGTTTAAAACTTTATGACTACGGTAAAAAATCCTTTTCCACCATTTTGATTAACAGTTGAAACGTATTCTCGATGCTTTAGCATTGAAACACGCCCTCCTAAGAGGGAAGGAAACAAGCATAAGATTAAAAATATCGGTTTTAAACATTTCAACGTCACATGACTATGAACAAACCACTTCAGCGCAGGACTATTTGAAAAATCTTACTTCTTCACAAATAACGCAATGGACTCAACATGGCTCGTATGAGTAAACATATCCATCACGCCTGCAGACTGCATCACATAACCTGCCGCGGTTAGTATACCTGCGTCACGCGCAAGCGTGGCTGGATTACACGATACGTAAACAATACGTTTAGCGTTAAATTTCGGCAAATAGTGCATGACTTCTTCAGCACCCGTTCGCGGAGGATCAATGAGCAACGCATCAAACCCTTGTGCCGCCCATGGCTGATGAGAGAAATCCTTCGTCAGATCTTGAGCGTAAAATAGGACATTTTCGAGTGCGTTTAATGCAGCATTTTCACCGCCGCGCTGCACCATTTCTTCACTACCCTCAACTGCAACCACCTGACCCGTCGCACCAACTCGGCGCGCAAGTGGTAATGAGAAGTTACCCAATCCACAAAATAGATCTAAAACGCGTTCGCCTTCTTTAAGCTCTAGCAAATCACACGCCAACGTGACCATTTGACGATTAATATCACGATTGACTTGAGTAAAGTCCAATGGCGAGAAGGCAAACTTCACGTCAAAATCAGGTAACTCATAATGCAACCGCATTGGCGCATCTGGTTTATCTACACGATGTACGGTGTCGTAATTGCCTGGTTGCAGATATAACTGCCAACCCAGATTGCGCGCGTAATTAAGCAGCTTTTCTGTGTCAGTTTGATGAAGTGGCATCAAATGACGGACGATCATCGCAACCGTACCATCTTCGTGCTCATCACCAATCGCGATTTCAAGCTGTGGAATTTGTTCCCGCGCCTGCAAGCCGCCTAACAATTCTTTGAGTTCGCCTAGACGCTGACCGACCTGTGCATCGAGCACCTTACATTCATTCAGTTCAGCCAAATAACTGCTTTTACGTTCGCGAAAACCGACCAGCATCGCTTCTTTTTTAATGACGTATTTCGCGCCTAGGCGTGCTTTACGACGGTAATCGGTGCGGGTTGAACGCAACGCTGGCAGCCATGTCTTTGGCGTCAATCCACCAAAATGCTGGAAGTGATCATTCAATACCGTTTGCTTAAACTCAATCTGCGCATCGGTTGACCAATGCTGCAAGCTACAGCCACCACACACGGTGAAGTGTGGACACATTGGATCAACGCGATCTGGTGATGGATTTTCAATCACTGATGCATCGGCTTCTTCGTATTTCTTGTGACTTTCGTGCACTTTGGCAACGACAGTTTCACCCTTCAACCCAAAAGAGACGAACACTTTTTTGCCCAACTTCTCGACAGGATGATCTGGCTGAGAGCCATAGTGGGTTACGCCACGACCTTCGTGCGATAGTGTCTCAATCGTGAATTTTAAGGCAGGCTGTTCACGCAATTTTTCGCGTTGGTTACGTCTCATTGATGGTGTCTCAAGGTTAATACTGATGGAATGATGGTTGATTGCGGAAACTCAAATATGTAGTACATAAGTTTTATTGTATTGATAATACTAAAAATAATATTAATTCAGGTATGTTAAATCCGTTAAACATTCCAGTCGCCGCGCATTATAAATCACAACTGTATTTACCGTGTACTTTTTCTAATCCTTTTTTATAAAAACGATCAAACAGCAGTGAATGAAGCAATAAACTAAATCATATTTTCATATAAGTAATGCGATTTTTAATAGTTCTTTTCATATATAGAATTAATTACGATGCTTTCACATTCAGCGTTTCTATATTTATATTTCAGATTAAAAAGGGTCATGTCATGTCAATCCGTCACCATTTCCGACCTGCGTTTCTTGCGGTCAGTCTATTTGCATCAAGCTTTGCGGCGGTTGCAGCATCCAATGAATTACTCAACGTTTCTTACGATCCGACCCGTGAATTATACGAATCTTTTAACGCTTCTTTTGCTAAATATTGGGAAAGTAAAACACACCAAAAGATTGAATTCAAACAATCTCATGGCGGTTCAGGCAAACAAGCGCGTGCAGTCATCGACGGTTTAGAAGCTGACGTGGTGACTTTAGCACTCGCTGCCGATATTGATGCGATTGCCAATAACACTGATTTATTACCTAAAGACTGGCAGTCGCGCCTTCGTGATAACTCAACCCCATATACATCAACGATTGTTTTCTTGGTACGTAAAGGTAACCCAAAAAACATCAAAGACTGGGGCGATATCATTAAACCAGGCGTTGAAGTCGTCACACCTAATCCAAAAACTTCGGGCGGCGCACGCTGGAACTACCTTGCAGCATGGGGCTGGGCAAAAAAACAACCGGGCGGTAACGATGCGAAAGCGCGAGCTTTCGTTCAACAAGTCTATGCACACACTAAAGTACTTGATTCAGGCGCGCGTGGCTCAACCACAACATTCGCTGAACGCGGTCAAGGCGACGTGCTGCTCGCTTGGGAAAACGAGGCTTATTTAGCGAAAAAAGAAGCAGGCGATAAGTTTGAAATCGTGACGCCAAGCATCTCAATTTTGGCAGAACCTCCTGTTGCGTTGCTTGACAAAAACGTCGATAAACACAAGACCCGTAATTTGGCGACAGGTTATTTGAACTATTTGTACTCACCCGCAGGTCAAGAAATTGCAGCGCAAAACTACTATCGTCCGCGTAACAAAGAAATCGCGGCGAAATACGCAAAGAACTTTGCACCTGTGAAATTGTTCAACATCGATCAACAGTTCGGTGGCTGGGGCGTTGTACAGAAAGCTCACTTTGCGAACGGCGGCATTTTTGACCAAATCGTTGCTGCAAACAACGCAGCAGCATCTAGATAACACCACGCTCACTGCCCAGACCCACGACACACAAAGAAGGTCACGAACATGACAACACTTATTCTTCCAGGTGTCGGTGGCAGTGAGTCAACCCATTGGCAAAGTTGGCTGGAAACACAGCTCGACGATGCCAAGCGGATTGAACAAGGGGACTGGAACAATCCTGTTCTTCACACTTGGCGACAACCACTAGATCACGCGCTTCTAACCGCAACTGATCCAGTTTGGATTGTGGCACATAGTTTTGGTTGTTTAGTCACGATGTCCGCGTTAACCAGTCGCGTTTTAGCTCGTAAAGTGGCCGGGGTTCTATTGGTTGCACCCGCGTCACCTGACAGATTTACGTTGGCTGGTTTTGTAAGATCAACCTATGACGAGAAGAAAGAAAGCCCTGCAATGCTTAGTCGCGTCTTACCGCGCGCACCACTAGGCTTACCGATTAGAGTTGTCGCAAGTCGCACCGATCCATGGCTCGGCTATGACGCAGCGGAATGGTGGGCAACCCGTTGGGGAGCTAAGTTGATTGATCTGGGTGATGCTGGACATATCAATGTTGCATCAGGATTCGGCGCATGGCCACAAGTGATTTCAGAGTTGAATATCCTGAAATACGGCACACAACGCGCTAACCCATTGAACGATCATTTACCGGTACAAATTGCTTCAAATCAACACGATGTTGATAGCAGCGAATACAACGAACGATTTTTACCACAGTTCAAATCGTTAGGTTCTTGAAGAAATTTTTAGAGTTAAAAGAAAAGTCATAAGCAAAACCCCTCCCAGCCTCCATTTCTAAAAGGGAGGAGCTTAAAAGCTCCCTCCTTTGAAAAAGGAGCACGCGGTAGTACTGCGTGGGGGAGGATTTGCTTTTGACTTTAATTAAAAAGATTAAGTGAACAACGATTCAATTTGCGAGGCTAGCCATGAGTGCGACACGTGTTTTACCAGGTTTCAATTTGTCATTGGGCTTCACGCTGATATATCTATCACTCGTGGTATTGATTCCATTATCAGCCGTTTTTATCAAAGCATCAGGCATTAGTGGCGAGGATTTACTGGGTATCCTGCAATCATCACGCGTACAAGCCTCGTTTTATTTGACGTTTGGTTCGTCATTGATTGCCGCACTGATCAATGTGTTCTTTGGCTTACTGCTCGCATGGTCATTGGTCCGCTATTCATTCCCAGGTAAACGCTGGGTGGATGCATTGATCGATTTGCCATTTGCGTTACCAACTGCAGTTGCAGGTATCGCACTCACCACACTGTATGCAAGCAACGGTTGGATCGGTCACATCATTGAACCGTTAGGCTTCAAAGTGGCCTATACCCGTGTCGGTGTCACCCTCGCCTTGATCTTTATTGGGTTGCCGTTTGTCGTGCGTACCGTTCAGCCTGTATTAGCTGATTTAGAAGTAGAACTTGAGGAAGCAGCGACGGCACTTGGCGCACAGCGCTGGCAGACGATTTGGTATGTGATTTTGCCCGTATTATTTCCTGCGCTGCTGACAGGTTTTGCCTTGGCTTTTGCGCGCGCAATTGGCGAATACGGTTCAGTCATTTTTATTGCAGGCAATATTCCCTATAAAACCGAAATTGCACCACTACTGATCGTGTCCCATTTGGAAGAATACGACTATGTGGGCGCGACCGTGATTGCCGCGATCATGATGATTATTTCTTTCTTTTTATTGTTTCTGATTAATATTCTACAAAACTGGGCAAGTCGTAAAACGGGTCGTACCGCTGTTTCATGACCGTCAACTTGAACCAAAAATAGATTTAGAACGCTTTATTAAATCAGTTAAAAATTTGCGAATTGTGAGTGTGTCGTCATGAGTATTGGGTCTTCTTTAAGTGCGTATGAGCTGGCTGAACGCCTGCAAAAAAACGATTCGACGCGTGAAGCGGGTTGGCTACGGGCATTGATCTTGGGCATCAGCTTAATATTTTTTGTGTTGTGTTTATTGTTGCCACTCGTCCTAGTGTTTGTCGAAGCGTTTCGTCATGGCTGGCAGACGTATTTGGATGCATTGGTCAACGGTGAAACTTGGTCAGCCGTCAAATTGACCTTATTAACTGCTGCGGTTGCTGTGCCATTGAATGTAATCTTTGGACTCGCCGCTGCATGGTCGATTGCGAAGTTTCAATTCCGTGGTAAAGCACTGCTCACCACATTGATTGACTTGCCGTTTTCGGTATCGCCTGTGGTTGCAGGTTTGATGCTGGTACTGGTGTTTGGTAGTCGGGGTTGGTTAGGTGGCTGGCTAGCTGATATTGATTTTAAAGTCATCTATACGCCACTCGGGATTATTTTAGCGACCGTGTTTATTACAGTTCCGTTTGTGGCACGTGAATTGATTCCTTTGATGGAAGCGCAAGGCACAGAAGAGGAAGAAGCTGCGATTGTCCTCGGTGCAAATGGCTGGCAAAACTTCTGGCATGTGACCTTGCCGAATATCAAATGGGGTCTGCTCTACGGCGTGATTCTGTGTAATGCACGCGCAATGGGTGAGTTCGGTGCGGTGTCTGTGGTGTCAGGACACATTCGCGGCGAAACCAATACCTTGCCGCTGCAG
>JACMMY010000035.1 GCA_014378805.1 Moraxellaceae bacterium | reverse complement strand
GCAATAGCACGAGTGACTTGATAAAACTCAGCCAGATAACGCACTAATTGCAGCGGACTAAGCATCACCCGTTTAATTGTACGCGGCTTTAGGCTATGTGCAAGATTCTCCAACCAATCATCATAAAATGGCTGATCGCTACCAATCGTAATCGTTTCCGCATCAACAGCAACAGCAAGAATTTGATGGCGCTCAGCAAACTCAATCGACATCACTGAGGTCACGGCAGGCACATTTACTTTTAACGGATCGATTCGATAAACGGGCAAATCAGCTTTTTTGGCCAGCCATAAGGTGAGTACATCGACATTGAGTTTAGATGAAGCATTTTGCCCTGCTGGCGGTGCTAAATCAGTCAAGCTAAAATCAGCAATGATCAATAGTGGATGCCAACGGATCTGCTCTTTGCGTCTCGCAGTCGTCGTAACTAAATTCACATCGCGTTGAGTGATGCGACCATCAGCCAGCAACTGATCTAAACACCAGCGCACATCGACCTGAATTGAAAATTTTTTCTTCGCCGTCATCTCATACATTCCATGTCAATTTTTTGCAAAATCATAAGTCTAAAGAATTTTAAATGAGCGTTATTAGTCACGCATTTAAAATTGCATTATCGTAACGTCAATTCTTTAATCCAGATATCACCTGACTGTACGCCAAAACGAACATTCACACGATCATAAGACATTCCATAGTCACGTAGTGCATCTTCTTGGTAAGCAGGTCGAGGATCTAACGCCAATAGCCCCTCAATTAAAGGCAATTGATGGAGACTCAAAATACCCAATGAAATCAGCTGATGCTTCTGCCACAACGCCGCACGTGTCCAATATACAGGATGTACCTCGGGGGCTTCTACAGCAAAGCCACTGACCGCAGTTGAAATCGCATCGCTATAGGCAATATAGGGTTTTAAATCGATTAAAGGTGTACCGTCAACCAAATCTGGACCGATAATATGCAAACGCACACGACCATCAACGACCTCAATCCGATCTAATTTGACAGCAGACAAACCCAGTGGTGCTGGACGATACATGCTACGCGAAGCAAAAACCCCAATTTTTTCATTGCCACCTAAACGCGGCGGACGTATTTGTGCGCGAAAAGTTTCGGGGGTTGGTGCAAGTTTAGTGGCTGATGAATCATCCGTTTTACTTAACGATTTTAATTCACGATTTTGGTGGAACTGCCAAATAAGCCATAAATGGCTAAATCCTTCTAGTCCTTCAAATGCAGCAGGTTGATCATAGGGTGGAACAAACTCAATCACGCCTTCGACATCAACCAAATTCGGTTGACGCGGTACGCCAAACTTCTCTACAAAGGGCGTATGCACATGGCCAATAATCGGGACTGTTATAAGCGTTTGTTGGGTCATTTTTTACTCTAAATCAAAGAAGGTATGAATCTAAAAGACTATTTAATACAAATTTTTCAATGTGATACGCTCTTAGAATTGGCACTATTTAAAAAATAAACTAAATAAAAACAATTCGATAACTTTACTTTCCAACTTACTTAGTACTTTATTAATCAGTTTTCCTTATATCTAAAATAAAATGAAATAGGTTTATCAATGAGTACTTTTCGGTAGAATAGCGTCATAGAAATCTTACCAGTCGAACAGAAGCTACTATTTTTGAACATTTGATTTCTCAGAATCTTTTTGATTGAAATCATCCGACGACATACCACACGAATAGAGACATTATGGCAGCATTTAACTCCGAACGTATTACTCATGTACATCATTGGAATGATACGTTATTCAGCTTCAAATCTACTCGCGATCCAGGTTTACGTTTCAAGAATGGTCAATTTGTCATGATCGGACTTGAAGTAAATGGCAAACCGTTAATGCGCGCATATTCTATTGCCAGCGCAAACTATGAACACGAAATGGAATTCTTCTCCATTAAAGTTCAAGATGGGCCATTAACCTCCGTTTTACAAAACCTAAAAGTTGGTGATGAATTGCTGATGAGCAAAAAACCGACTGGAACGCTCGTTCTTGACGATTTATTGCCAGGTAAAAACCTGTATATGTTGTCCACAGGCACTGGACTTGCGCCATTTCTTTCGTTGATCCGTGATCCAGAAACGTATGAACGTTTTGAAAAAGTCATTTTAATTCATGGCGTTCGTCATGTGAATGAACTTGCGTATACAGACTTAATTGAAAGCATTTTACCAAATGATGAATTCTTTGCAGAATTGGTTAAAGACAAATTGATCTATTACCCAACAGTCACCCGCGAACCATTCCGTAATCAAGGGCGTATCACGACCCTGATTGAAAACGGAAAACTGTTTGAAGATATCGGTTTGCCACGCTTTAATCCTGAAACTGACCGTGCAATGATGTGTGGTAGCCCAACGATGTTGAAAGATTTAAGTGATCTACTCGATCAACATGGTTTAAAAGTTTCACCACGCATGGGTGATCCAGGCGACTACGTGATTGAGCGTGCATTCGTCGAAAAATAAGTCTCTTATTTTTCACCTGATCAAAAAATGGCGCCTATTGAGGCGCCATTTTTTATGGCTAATTAATGCTTTAAGACTTTCGCTAAAAGCATCAACGTGCGTATATGGGCTTGGTAAGTTGGTGCTGAGGAACGAAGCTCAACGATTTGGTAGAGTCAAAAATTATTTTAATCCAATGTGTTGTTGGGATTCCTTCGCCTATCCAACCTACGAGAACTTATGCGGGATAAGGCATTCAAATTGCTCATATATATCCAATGCCTTATTATCAGCAAAAGCCAAATTACCAAAGCAAACATGAGTCACAAGTTTTGCAAGCGATTCAGGTAAAGCATCAGATTTTATTGGACTAATTGGTGCTGTAATTAATTCATAAGTATTTTTAGATTCGCCAGTCGTTCGATGAGCATCGCGCCAGTCATACACAAAAAAACCCCTTTCGGCCATTGCAACAAAGTCATCTAAACGTTTCATTGATACAAAAAGATGAGTTTCTGAAATCTTAGGTAGCCTACATACGACTTCCTCTACATCTTCGATTTCAAATAATTTACTAGTTAGAGCCTTTCTTGGAATTGGACCAACTCCTGCCGTTGTAAATGCACCTAAATACCCATTGCGATCAGATGCAATCCAAACGCATTCGATTCCTTCAGGATAATGATACTCTTTCATTTTATTTACTCACATCAACGCGCGTAAGCTAGGCTCTTTGGTTGCTAAGGAACGAAGCGCAACAATGCATTTTTCATCTTAATAACGTTTATTTAGCTTTCGATAATTTAGCTAGGTCTTCTGGTTTCACATTATTGGAAATCAGTAAGCCCGTTGTATGCACCGCAATATCATTACCCACAAATGAACTATAGCCCGTCATTCCCCATTTGGATCGACGAATGACTAAATCCGCCGATGCATTGATACTCACCACTTTAGTGATCGGATCAAACTGCGGCTTTTCTAATGTCACATTGGTTTTGATCGGCTTAGTCACACCAAGCATCGTCAAATCGCCTTGCACAATCACATGCGCAGGATCAATTTGCGTCACACTGGTACTTTTAAAATTCAACGTTGGGTATTTTTCAACATTAAACAATGAGCTGCCCTTTAAGACTCCATCATGGATTCTCGATCCTGTGGAAACACTATTCGACTCAGCCACGAAATTAATTTGGATATTTTTTTGGTCAAACACATCGCCTTTAATCTGGCCATCAAATTGATTAAAACGACCATTCACTTGAGTCATACCAGTCGGCGGAGTCGTAAAATTAATTTGGGTTTTATTCAGATCAAACTGCCAATCAGCAGCGAATGCGAGATTAGAACTCGCTCCGATTATGACCGTCATCATTGCCAATGTATTTTTTATTTTACTCATCATTACCCAACCCTTTCGTAATCCATTCTAAACGTTCACTATCTTCATCAATCGCCGCCTCGCGAATCAACTGTGATGGACGATGCAGTAGCTTTGCCATTACCGCTTGAGATAATCGCTCAAGCACCTCATCAACTGCGACACCCTGCTCTAAAAGATGTTTGGCGCGTACTACTTCTTGCTGGCGAATTTGATCCATTTCTTGACGATAATGAGCAATCTCTGGACCCGCTTGTTGGGCGCGGTTATTTTGAACATACTGTGCTGCCAACTGACTAACCATCACTTCAGCTTCAACCGCTGCTTGTCTTCGATGTGCCAAATTGCCTTCTATGACGCCTTGTAAATCATCAACCGTATATAAATAAACATCATCCAAGGTCGTGACATGAGATTCGATATCACGCGGCACAGCCAAATCAATCATCAACATTGGGCGATGACGACGCGTTTTAAGTGCGCGGCGCACCATTTCGCGGGTAATCACTGGATGAAGACTTCCCGTTGAAGACGATACAAGATCTGCTCTTTGTAAGGCACTTTCTAATTGATCAAATGGAATGACTTCAACAGTGACATGAGATTGAAGCTCATCAGCAAAACGATTGGCGCGTTCGATACTGCGATTACAAATGAGTATTTTTTTTACACCGTGTTCAGCCAAGTGTCGGCCGACTAGCGTATTCATTTCACCAGCTGCGACCAACAAGACTTTGATTTCGCCTAGATCACTAAACATCTGTCGTGCCAACTGCAACACCGCAAAACCAAGTGATACTGCTTGCGCGCCAATCGCTGTTTCTGTGCGCACTTTTTTTGCAGCACTAAACACATGCTCAAAAATTCGCGTTAATTTCGGCGTCACTGTGCCTGCATCACGTGCGTATTGCAGTGCGCTTTTGACCTGCCCGAGGATTTGCGGTTCGCCGATAACCATCGAATCAATGCCACTTGCAACGCGCATCAAATGAATCAAGGCATCCTCTTCACCATGCTGATAAAGATGATCGGCTAGCACTTCTATTGATAAACCATGGGTAAGCGCCAACCAAGCCACTAAATCATCGGGAGAGTCAGTAATACTATATAATTCTGTTCGATTACAAGTTGATACAATCACTAAGTCGTTGGTTAAACCCAACGTTTGGGCATGACGAAGCGCATCACCTAAATGCTCTGGCACAAAAGCGACTTGTTCGCGTAATGCCAAAGGTGCGGTGGTATGATTGATGCCTAATGCAAAGAAACCCATTGTGCGTCGATTGCTACTTGCAAATATGGTATTGTGCGATAAGCGATGCACAAATACAAACATTGCTTTGCAAATGCGCCAGTTAAAGACTGTGATATTGAAATACTTTTGATTCATGATAATCAATGCAATCACAATGATGATTTACCCCGAATATGATTCTCACGAAGATCACCAATGAGATAGCGAGGTTCGTTTGCTCCGATTGGATTTATCAAGGTCTTTTTGCATTCATTACAAAACCCTGATTCGCCGCTCTATTTTCTTCACTGCCATACTGACCAGTACTGCGCAGGCTGCGTTGTTGGATGTGTTTTCTGCCGAACTTGCCTTAGCACGCGGTATGACCGACAAAGGTGTCGTGCTCTATCGTGCACAAGCAATCCAAAGTAAAGATCCTTTAATTTTAGAACGCGCATTAACAGTTGCTTTAGAAAATAACGATATTAATGGCGGCTTAGCGATTACAAAACATTGGGTTGAAGTTGATCCGAACTATATCCCTGCTTTATTTTATATGGCGCACTTGTCGCTCAAGGCACACGACTATCAACTCGCAGCACAAACACTCGATCAAATTCTCCGTTATGATCCAGATGCTGCACTAGATCGGATTATTGTTGGCATTTCACCAGATGATCAGCGTGATCGTACTGCACTACTCGCTGCGCTGCAAAGCCTGAAAGAATATAACAATCCATCGCTTTCGGTACTCAAAGCTGGTCTGCTCGTACAGGCAGGCAAACCTGATGAAGCACTGCGTGAAGTGAATAATGCACTGCGTAAAAAACCCGGCGTCACTGCGTTTATTACTTTGAAAGCTAATATTTTAATTGGTCAAAATAAAGCAGCGGAAGTTCAACAACTGCTGACACAAGAAATCAAACGCCAACCGAAAAATAAAAGTCTGCAAATGTTTGAAGTGCGTTTTTTACTAAATAATAAACAGCCGCAACTTGCAATGTCACGACTCAAACAAATGACTCGGCGCTGGCATAATGATGGTGAAATCCTATTATTAGCAGGCTTAGTCAGTATCGATAATCAACGGATGCAGGATGCTGAGCGCTATCTGGTACAGCTTCTGACCATTGATCAATATGTCGATCAGGCCTATTTTTATCTAGGAATCGCGGCTGAACGTCAAAATCATATTGTGGTTGCGATTAGCTATTTCCAAAAAGTTCAAGGCGATGAACTCTATCGTAAGGCACAAAAGAAACTGGCGATTATTATGGTTGCCAATAATCAGTTAGACGAGGCACTCAACAATCTCACCCAAGAACGTGTCGAACATCCTGAACAAACCAGCTTCCTCTATTTATTACAGGCACAATTACTTAAAGATAATCATCAAAGCAAAACTGCACGTAAACTGTTAGATGAAGCCATTAATAGCCTACCGAATCAGCCTGAGCTGATTTACGCGAGAATCTTGTTGCTGCACCCTGATGAACGTGCGCTACTGGACAGTGAGTCTGAACAACTATTAGCACTTAGCCCTGACAATCCGATTTATCTCAATGCTTATGCGTTTGCGCTCGCACAACAGAATCGACGGCTCAGCGAGGCGCGTGCACTGGCTGAACGAGCCAACAAACTCGCACCTAGTCAAGCAGCAATCTTAGATACACTTGGCTATATCGCCTTGCTACAAAAAGACAATGCGTATGCCATCGCAACGTTACGAGCTGCCTACACCTCAGAACCCAGCTTAAACATCGGCTTTCACCTTGTTACAGCATTGGCAACCAATCACAAATACGACAATGAGCGTTATCAGTTGATTTCCGAACTTAAAGCACATTTTCCAAACAACCTACAAATCATTGCCCAATTTGATGATGCTGGACAGATCACACCACAAACCACATCAAATCCACTATTGAAAAGCACACCATCCATCACTGAAACTACGACTGTCGTCCATTAACTACCCCCAATAAGCGATCCACCATAGATCATGAATCACAATATGTTTTCTAAAAAATTTAAAACTGCGGCGGTCTTCCCTTTATTTGCAGCATTAACAGCGTGCCAAACGTTACGTCCACCGACACTGCCAACATTGCCGCCAACGGAATTACTGACGACACCAACTACTGTCGCTGCAATCACTCCAACTTCAATTCATTTCAGCATCACTGGAAAGATTGGTGTTCGAACTGCGAAACAATCTGGCAGTGCATTTTATGCGTGGTCGCAAGACGGCGAACGTTTCGCGATTGATCTGACGGGTGCACTCGGCATTGGACAGACTCATATCCAAGGTATTCCCGATCACGTTACCTTACAAAGTGCAAAAACTGGACTTATAGAAGCATCGACGCCAGAAGAGTTATTGGAACGCGCGACCGGGTGGCAAGCGCCTATTTCTTATTTGCCGTATTGGATTGACGGTCAATCAGCGAACGCAGATAGCGCAGCAAAACGAGACATGCAAAACCGCCTGCAAACCTTAAATGAAGGCGGTTGGGATGTCGTATTCAATTACGATGATCAATCTCAAATGAAATACCCAAATCGTTTGGTGATGAATCAAATCGCAGACCCAACAGATCCAACAACCCACAATAAAGTGACTCTCACCATTCAGCGCGAGGCAGCACCTACAATTCAAACAACGCAACAGAGTACCGCGCCGTGACCGTATTACGTTTACCAGCCCCTGCTAAACTGAATCGCTTCCTACATATCACGGGGAGACGTGCTGATGGTTATCACCTTCTGCAAACGGTTTTCCAGATCATAGACCAGATGGATTGGTTGAGCTTTGAAGATCATGATTCATTAGAACTAATCAGTGATTTACCTTTTCCATCCAACGATAATTTAATTATTCGTGCGGCTCGATTATTACAAACAACCAGTGGTTGTACGAAAGGCGCAAAAATCACATTGGAAAAAAATCTTCCAATGGGTGGCGGTTTAGGCGGCGGCTCTTCTGATGCAGCAACTGCATTGCTGGCACTGAATCATCTATGGCAAACAGGGTTGAGTATTGATGAACTGGCAAAGTTGGGGTTAAAACTGGGTGCGGATGTTCCAGTTTTCGTTCGTGGGAAAAACGCATGGGCTGAAGGTGTCGGTGAAATCTTGCAACCAATTACGCTACCAGAAACACATTTTGTCGTATTAACACCGAATTGCTTCGTTAGTACCGCTGAAATTTTTAACAATGCAGACTTACCGCGCGACACAAAAACAATTGAACCAGCAGATTTTTTGGCTGAAGTTCAAAATCAACAGATCGAGAAAAGAACCCATAACGATTGCGCCATTGTTGTCCGTAAACTCTACCCAGAAGTCAATCAAGCGTTGCAGTTTTTAGAAAGTATTCAGCAACATTCTCCTGAGCTTTTTGAAGCTCCGCAACTGACTGGAACGGGTGCTTGCGTGTTTCTCGTCACACCTACACGTGCGTTTGCCGATAAAATACTCAAACAATCACCTTTTAATGGATTCGTTTGTTCAGGAATTGGGCAATCGCCTGTGCATTCTGCAATAAATTTGTTATAGTTGCGCCCCGTCAATGAGCTTGTGCAAACAAACAAATTGGCTAGTTCGAGTACATGCAACAGGGGCGTCGCCAAGTTGGTAAGGCATCAGGTTTTGATCCTGACATCCGTTGGTTCGAGTCCAGCCGCCCCTACCATGTAATCTGAACACATCAATCAAGAACGGAAATACACAGTTTTTTTGGCAACAAAATTTCCTGTTGTAATAAATAAGTGATGGTGAAGACTCGTGAAGAAATTTCAGAATTTAAACTGTTTTTTCTTGACAATCAAACATCAAATCACTATAGTTTCCGCCGCTATAGGGGCGTCGCCAAGTTGGTAAGGCATCAGGTTTTGATCCTGACATCCGTTGGTTCGAGTCCAGCCGCCCCTACCATATTTTGCTGTACTGTCTTTTCTTATTAAAGACATCTTCTTCATTCTGCTTCTATTTTTTTGCCTTTCATTAAGGATTGAGTCATGCCAAATCTCGTCATTTTCACTGGCAACGCTCATCCTGACTTGGCGCAAAAAGTCGCAAGTCATCTTCATGTGCCACTCGGCGCAGCATCTGTTACACGTTTCTCTGACGGCGAAATCGCTGTTGAAATCACCGAAAACGTACGCGGTAAAGATGTATTCATTTTGCAGCCTACTTGTGCGCCTACCAATGATAACCTGATGGAAATCTTGGTCATGGCTGATGCGCTTCGTCGTGCTAGTGCGGGTCGTATTACAGCAGTTCTGCCTTACTTCGGTTACGCACGCCAAGATCGTCGTCCACGTTCAGCACGTGTACCAATTAGCGCCAAAGTGGTTGCGGACATGTTGAGTATTGTGGGTATTGATCGTGTGTTAACCATGGATCTCCATGCCGATCAAATCCAAGGCTTCTTTGATATTCCAGTTGATAACATCTACGGCTCACCGGTTCTTTTGGCTGACCTCAAGAAACGTGGTGACAACAGCAATTTGATTGTTGTATCCCCAGATATTGGCGGTGTAGTTCGTGCACGTGCAGTTGCGAAGCAATTGGGTGATATTGAACTCGCTATTATTGATAAACGCCGTCTACGCGCAAATGAAGCACAAGTGATGCATATCATTGGTGATGTGGCTGGTCGTGATTGTGTGATTGTTGATGACATGGTGGATACCGCTGGCACATTGTGTAAAGCAGCGGCAGCGCTGAAAGAACATGGCGCACGCAGTGTCATCGCTTACTGTACACACCCTGTTTTATCAGGCGCAGCGATTGATAATTTGAATGGCTCCCCGATTGATGAGTTAGTGGTTGCGGATACTATTCCACTGAGCCAAGCAGCACGCGATTGTGGCAAAGTTCGCCAAATCAGCATTTCAAGCTTACTCGCAGAAACGATTCGTCGTATCAATAACGAAGAATCCATCAGCGCGATGTTCGAACTGCTTTAATCTTTTATTAGATTACAAAATATTTATGAATTGAACGAGGCAACTCGTTTAACCTCGCCGAACTGGTCGCAAGTTCGGCATTTTACTAACTAAAGCCTCGATTTTTTGAGACTTTAAACTGTTGTTTATTTAGGAAATACCATGAGCACTACAGATTTCAGCTTGAACGTTCAAGCCCGTGACTTGCAAGGGAAGGGTGCGAGCCGCCGCCTGCGTCACACAAACCTCGTACCAGGCGTGATTTACGGTGGCACTGCTGCTGCACAATCAATCAGCATTCGTTTGAATGAATTGGTTAAAGCATTGGAAAGCGAAGCGTTTTATTCACACGTTTTGACGTTGAACGTTGATGGCAAAAGCGAACAAGTCATCTTGAAAGCGTTGCAACGCCATCCAGCAAAAAACACCCCAATGCATGCTGACTTTTATCGCATCGATGCAACACATGACATCACTGTTCGTGTTCCATTGCACTTCACCAACCAAGATACAGCGGTTGGCGTGAAGCAACAAGGCGGTCAATTGTCGATCACTGTAAGTGATGTAGAAGTACGTACATTGCCAGCTAACTTGCCAGAATTCATCGAAGTTGATCTCAGCGCAGCTGTGCTTGATCAGGTTCTACATTTGTCAGACATCAAACTGCCTAAAGGCGTTAAGTTGACTCAATTGAGCCACGGCGCAGACAGCCATGATTTGCCAATCGCAAGCATTCACTTGCCAAAAGGCCAAAAAGCTGACGAAGCTGAAGCTGCTGAATAATTAGTACGCTCTCTAGCAATGTCTAAAGAAAAAACGAGTATTTCCCTGATCGTTGGGCTGGGCAATCCGGGAATGGAATATGCTCAGACTCGTCATAACGCTGGGTTTTGGTATGTAGAAGCCATTGCCCAGCGTTTTAACATTACCCTTAAGACAGAAAGTCGTTTTTCTGGTCTCACGGGACGCGGTTTAATTGATGGTCATGATGTGCGGTTATTACTACCCTCCACGTTCATGAATTTATCAGGCAAATCCGTTGTACCTATGGCGAAGTTTTTTCAGATCGGCCCCGCGAATATTCTCATTGCTCATGATGACTTGGACTTGCCTTCAGGCTGTATCCGCTTGAAAACAGGTGGCGGTCATGGCGGTCATAATGGTCTACGCGACATTGTTCCGCATATGGGTCATGATTTTCATCGCTTGAGGATTGGAATTGGTCACCCTGGCCACAAAGATAAGGTACATGGGCATGTTTTAGGTCGTGCGCCTAAAATTGAGCAAGATTTGCTCGATCAAGCACTGGATGAAGCTTTACGTCTAACCCCGATGATTGTGCAGGGTGATATTGCTCGTGCCATGAGTCAATTAAATGGTTTCAAACCAAGTTAATCTAGTTTAAAATCAGTGAAGTAGATTTTATTTTAATGTTTTGTCGCAATATTTAGCGGTTAAATGTTGTACAAGCCAGCCATAATGTGCACAATGCGAACCGTAAATCGTTGCTTCTAATGATGACGTGTACTTCTTGTACTATCTGGCCCTACTCCCACGGAGATCATCGCCATGCAAACTACGATGTTAAAATGTAAAATCCATCGCGCACGCGTCACTCATGCAGAAGTGCATTATGAGGGATCATGTGCAATTGACGGTAATTTGTTGGATTTAGCAGGTATTCTTGAATACGAACAAATTCAAATCTATAACGTCACCAGTGGTACGCGTTTTACCACGTACGCAATTCGCGGCGAAGAAGGTTCAGGCATCATTTCGGTCAATGGCGCTGCTGCACACCGTGCAGATGTTGGCGACATCGTCATTATTGCTGCCTATGCAAACTACGAAGCACGTGAACTGATCAACTTCAAACCACAGTTAGTGTACTGCAACGCGGATAACACCGTCAGCCACACTGCGAATATCATTCCTGTGCAAGTTGCTTAATCTTTTTTAGAAAGAACCCAGATTCAATAAAACCCGCCTACTTTGGCGGGTTTCATGTTTTATAGGAGAAGCGAGCTGGCTTTGTAAAAAGCTTCATTTACGAAAACTAAAAATAAACTCAATAAATATTAATAAAAGTGATAATACTAGCCATAGCACCATTGCCAACTTTAATGAAAATATTGTGCGATCAACAGAAAACACACTATCCACAAAGTCCTTTCCTATACCATATAAAAAGGCAAGTAATGCAATCAAAAAAGCTTTCAAAAAACAGGTTAAAAATGGGTGCTCTTCCGTTTTGTAGTTAGCAATAAACACACCCATAATAATCACGACCAGATCATCCATAACTTACCTCCATATCATTAGCTAGCGTATTGCGCCAAACTCTGAAATACCTATACCATAATTGATTTTTTAGCTGGATTGATGTTACTTAACTTTGTATGCCTAAGCACATGATTATAAAACGCGCGTAAGTTGGGCTTGGTAGGTTGGTGCTGAGGAACGAAGCCCAACGATTATGTGATTGTTGTTCGTTTAAATTAAAATAACTTCTTTAATCCAATATATTGTTGGGCTTCCTGCGTCTGCCCAACCTACGCAATGCTTAATATGTTGTTATTTTCAATAAAAAAGCCTATCTCCATGTTGGAAATAGGCTTTTTTTTTGCTAACTTAATGCCCTGTTTTATTGATTGCAACTGCTTGTGACATCAATCGGTCCGTCCATGCAATTCCAATTGCCGAAAGAATGAAAGCCATATGAATAATAGTCTGCCACATGACACCCGTTTCTGTGTAATGAACGACCGTCTGCGTTTGAGCTGTTGCATCAATCGGGGCCCCCAGTCCACCAATCGCAATAAACGTCTTCAACAAGTGAATTGAGCTGATACCAATAATCGCCATCGCCAATTTCACTTTTAAAACCGTTGCATTCACATGACTCAACCACTCTGGCTGATCTGGATGGCTTTGCAGATTCAATCGCGAAACAAACGTCTCATACCCCCCAACAATCACCATCACCAACAAATTTGAAATCATGACAACATCAATCAAACCTAATACTGCCAGCATGATCAACTGCTCACTCAAACTGGTAGCACCATGAATAAGATGCATAAGTTCCTTCACAAACAGAATGACATACACACCTTGAGCGACAATCAATCCCAGATACAAAGGCAACTGTATCCAGCGCGAGCTAAAAATGAGCCATGAAAGTGGGTGTAACTTGGGGCGTTCGTTTGAACTCATAAATAATCCTGAAGAAAAAATTAAAGGAGCTGTTGTGCCAGTGATTAATAGGGGAACCTTTTAACAAAAGAATAGAATAAAGTAAAGCCAACAAGCGCCTTGCTTCCTCTCTTGATTCGTATTGTGTTTGATAGATAAACTCATTTTTCATGCTGTCCCAAAACTTTCAATCAGTGCGTGATCATCACTATTTCTTTTGCGACAAATTAAGCAGTCAAACTTGAGCAAGTCTAAATAGTGCTGTTATTTCAGCCTCTTTTCTTGTTGGGAAATAAACGTTTTTATAATATTGTTCATAAAAAAGTGTTCCATAGATACCATTTACCTCTTTTTTATCTAATGGCCTACTCCATAAGTTCGCCAAGAGTTTGAATGATTCAACTTCACCAAGCCGACCAAGAACATCTTCAATAAACTGTATATCTGTTTCATCAGGAAATAACTTAGTAAACTCATCATCTGTAGCTGAATAAAGCTCATATAAACAATTATCTGCCCCATCAATCACTTGAATTGCCTTCATCATCATTCCCGATAGGATATATGCCGCAAGGCACTTCTAAGAATATGGACACAATCGAATTTTTCAACTGGACTGATGTTATCTAATTTCTAATGCCTAAGCACATGATTATAAAGTATCTCAATATACTTTCCCTTTTCAGATCTTGCTTATAACTGCTATGCTAAAAGCACGACATCAGATTGAATCTATTCAGCTAGATTAAGCCCTTATGATCGATGAATAATATCCGGAGTTGCATGTGAAAATCGTTGTTTTAGGCGCGGGAGTAATCGGGACAACGACTGCTTGGTTTCTCAATCAAGCAGGTCATGACGTCACTGTCATTGAACGCCAACCCAACGCAGGACTCGAAACCAGCTTTGCCAATGGTGGGCAAATTTCTGTCAGCCACGCCGAACCTTGGGCGACGCCATCTGCTCCACTTAAAATTCTTAAATGGCTTGGCAAAGAAGATGCGCCTCTGCTCTTTCGACTGCGCGCTGATATCAATCAATGGCGTTGGGGTCTGCAATTTCTCACTGAGTGTACCCATGCCCGCACTCAAAGCAACACGTTAAATACGATTAGACTTGGATTATATAGCCGCAGTGTTTTGCAGAAATTACGCGCCGAAACTAATATTCAGTACGATGCGCTCACGCAAGGAATTCTGCACTTTTACACTAATGCCAAAGAATTTAAAAATGCGATTGCTGCAGCAGAACTCATGCGCAGTTTAGGTTGTGATCGCAAAGTGGTTACGCATAAGAGTGATATTTTAAAAATTGAGCCTACTTTTAGTGGCTGTATCGATAAACTGGTTGGGGCGACGTATACATCAAGTGATGAATCTGGCGATGCGCACAAGTTCACACAGAATCTGGCGACTCTCGCCGCAGTAAAAGGTGTCAAATTTCTGTTTAATCACACAGTCATGCGGATTAAACATAGCCAAGGCAAAATCAGTGGTATCACCGTCAAACACCATGATGAAACATTTGATGTGATCGCTGATGCATATGTCGTTTGCCTTGCCAGTTATAGTGCGCTCATGGTGCGTGATATAGGTATTTCATTATTGATTTATCCCGCTAAAGGCTATTCAGCAACGGTTGAGATTCCTGAAGGTGCACATGCACCGACCGTCAGTCTAACGGATGATGAATACAAACTGGTTTTTTCAAGACTAGGCAATCGTTTACGAATTGCTGGGACAGCAGAATTTAATGGATATAACCTCGACCTCAATGAGGTACGTTGTCAGACACTGATTAAACGCACAATGACCCTCTTTCCTGATGCGGCAGATTATTCCAAGCCTGTCTTTTGGACAGGACTACGTCCTGCGACACCGACCAATGTGCCCTATATTGGCAAAACCAAATATCCAAATCTTTACCTCAATACAGGTCATGGCACGTTAGGATGGACGCACTCGTGTGGATCCGCGCAAGCAATTGCCGATATTATTGATGGTAAGCAGCCTGACGTAGCGTTCACATTTACTTACTAACAACCTATGGGTTGTAGTATGTGTAAACGAGAGTCTGTTAGAATCTAAGCCTGTATTTACAACAACAGAATTTTGATTCTCACTTATTGCCATTATTAACTTCATTTGGAGCCGACTTCGCTAATGTCTCGCCTGCCCGTACTGTTTGCTGCCACTGTTTTGACAGGTTGGTCAGTCTCCGCAATTGCCGCTACTATTATCCCATCACCCCCCGTTTTGGATAATAAATCATACGTACTCATGGACTATGACTCTGGTCAAATTTTGGCGTCGTCAAACCCAGATTTGCAATTACCGCCAGCATCGTTAACTAAGATGATGACCAGCTTTATCGTTGAACAGAACCTGCTATCTGGCCGTTTGAAAGAAACAGATCCTGTATTGATGAATGAGTCTGCATGGTGTCGTGGTAGTAGCAGTGAATCATGTATGTATGTACCCCTGAATAGCTCGGCGTCAGTACTCGATATGCTGCGCGGTATTGTGATTCAGTCTGGTAATGATGCATCAAAAGCAATGGCAGAACATATTGCAGGCAATGAAGGTGCATTTGCGGAAGTCATGAATGACGAAGCAAAACGGATCGGCATGAAGAATACACACTACATGAATGCAACAGGTCTACCCATGGATGGGCATTATTCATCTGCGATGGATTCTGCAATTCTTGCACGTAATATCATCACCAGTAGTGCGAAATACTATCCAATTTATTCTGAAAAATGGTTTACCTACAACAACATCAAGCAAGGTAATCGTAATGCTTTACTATTTACCGATCCAAGTGTTGATGGTCTAAAAACAGGTCATACCGACGAAGCTGGTTATTGTCAAGTCACATCATCGAAACGCGGCTCTATGCGTCTAATTTCAGCTGTTTTTGGTACCAAGAGCATGAATGAACGTGCGGGTCAGACTCGCGCTTTACTAAGCTACGGTTTTACTAATTTTGAAACCACCGCACTTCGTCCAGCGGCTCAATCATTGGCAACAACACCAATCTGGCTCGGTAAAACTGATACGTTGAATGTCGGGCTGACTGATGCAATGAAAGTAACTCTACCAAGAGGTCAATCTGCTCAAGTTCAAACATCCTTATCGATCCTGCCAAATCTCACGGCACCGATTCAAAAAGGTCAGGTTGTGGGTAAAGTGATCGCGACATTGTCAGGTAAAACTTTAGCTGAACGTCCATTGGTTGCATTAGAGCCAATCGAAGAAGCGGGTTTCTTCTCTCGTATGATGGATCACATCAAAATGTTTTTTAGCAAATTATTTAAATAATTTGCTAATGGTTTATTAAAAAGCCCGACTCTTATTGTTTCGGGCTTTTTTTTGTTTGTAACTTTACTTATTTAATTGCCAAGACTCCTTGCCCTGACTATTTTTCTCTTTAATCCAATATTGCTCTATCTCATTAATATTTTGACTGCCTAGAACATTACACAAAAATGTCAGGATAATTGAGTAACTACCATCAATATGCGCCTCTGCAAGCTTTTTGTGGATAGCCCGATAACCATCAGGTTTACTTTTGTTATGGTAAGGCTTCTTATTTAATATGTTTATTACATTCAATTTATAACGTTTTAAAGGTCTATCTGCTTTTATTGATTTCCCTACATAACGCCCAAACACTTCACCATTCAAATTAATTATTTCCCACATGTAAATTAGCGGTAAATCTTGATTGACATCATTAAAAACAGTTTTAAATTCCATTAACACTATCCTTTGATTCTTTATTGAGCTATCTAGTCTACCAACGTTTTGCTTTATCCAAATCCGTCGCTTTTTGTTCCACCCACTCTGCACCCTGATCTGTTAATTCTTGCTTCCAGAACGGCGCATCATTTTTTAAAAAATCCATCAAATATTGCACAGCCTCAAATGCCACCTGACGATGAGCACTTGCCACAACGACACCAACAATATTTTCACCCAAATGCATTTCACCGACACGATGCACAAGCACGATTCCAAGTAATTCCCAGCGTGCACATGCGTTTGCAACATGCTGCTGTAAAACATGTTCAGTCATTCCTGCATAATGCTCTAACACCAACCCTGTGACATCAGGATGATCACCAGATTGACGAACTTGGCCAATAAAAGTCACGATTGCCCCAGCCACACCTGCTTTCAAACCCAATGCATCGAATCGCTGATCTAAATCCGTACTACTGAATGATGCATTGATAATAGCGATATCAACACGGCATATCGGAGACATTTTTAGCCTCCAGTCACGGGTGGAAAAAAGGCAACTTCATCCCCCACTGAAACCGATTGTTCATGGGCTGCGAACGCTTGATTTACTGAGACTAAAACAGGCTGCGGCAAATCAGCAAAGATCGGATATTTCGCAGTCAATATCGCTTCAAACTCTTCTAAAGTCACTGATTGTGTCAGCTCAATCTCGATTTCTTTAATACCCATTTTTTCGCGTAGTTTTGCGAAGAATAAAACCTTAACTGTCATCGTTAAACCTCAAATAGATTTTGATAAATAGGCCCAGTCGACACTTTAATCAACCCTTCGATCAAAATCGCGTCGCCCACCTTCTTTCTGAACCAATTGAATGGCGCCAATCATCATGTCCTGATCCACTGCCTTACACATATCGTATAACGTCAAAGCGGCAACACTGACCGCGGTCAATGCTTCCATTTCGACGCCTGTTTGTCCTGTCGTACGACATATTGCTTGTATATTCACGCCAGCAATTGGTTCATCAACGAGCTGTAAATCAATGGCTACTTTGGTCAGAGGTAATGGATGACATAATGGAATTAATGATGAGGTTTGTTTTGCGGCCATAATTCCTGCTATACGGGCTGTCGCCAACACATCTCCTTTTGGTAACCCTTGATCACGTAGTAAAGCCAAAGTCGCGGGCTGTAACTGTATAAAACCAATTGCGACAGCAGTGCGTTGAGTCGTTGCCTTATCCGATACATCAACCATATGTGCAGCACCCTGTGCATCCAAATGGGTTAATGTGCTTGATAAATTAATTCCGTCTCGATGTAGAACAGCGTTCGTTTTTTTAGTCATGGATTTGCTCTTAAACTCATACAGGATTGCTCTATGACAGGATCAATATGCACAACAGAATGGAGAAATAAGTCGTTATCCCTTATCATAGCACCTGTTAAAAGCACGCTTCTTAAAGATTTAAGTCTTGATCCTCGTTGTGAGCACTTTTTGGCTGCTTTTCTAACGTTTAAATTTGCATTTTGTTTATGGAATCAACTATGTCTTGGGCTCCACATGTTACCGTCGCCACAATCATCCAGCAAAATATCGCTGGCAATGGCGCAGATGCACGGTTTTTATTAGTGGAAGAAATGAGCATCAATCTGACCGACTTGGTGATTAATCAACCAGCAGGTCATGTCGAAGCGAATGAAACCTTGATTGAAGCAGCCATTCGCGAGACTTTAGAAGAAACAGGATATACCGTCTCTATAGACAGTGTCTTAGGCCTTTACACCTACACGCCTCCTGATTCGTCTAATCACACTTATTATCGAATTTGCTTTTTAGCCAATGTTGAATCATTTGATGCGATGCGTACCCTAGATACTGGCATTGTCCGCACGCTGTGGTTAACGCTGGATGAGCTGAAAGCAACTGGTCGCGCACGCTCGCCATTGGTGATTCGCTGTATTGAAGATGCGCTCGCAGGTCAACGTTTTCCACTTTCGATGATATTTGAGCAGCCTCGAACTACAGGCACAGTGTAATGAATACATTAGTGAGCACTTCCGCTGACGATTCAACGTTAGCGAACAAGCAAAAATTTGTCATGGTCGGCATGTCTGGTGGCGTTGATTCGTCTGTATCGGCGGCACTCTTGATGGAACAAGGTTATCGCGTCGAAGGCCTGTTCATGAAGAACTGGGAAGATGACGACGGCACTGAATATTGCACCGCGATGCGCGATCTTGCCGACGCGCAAAGTGTCTGCGACACCTTAGGGATTCCACTGCATACAGCCAATTTTGCAATGGAATATTGGGATCGCGTATTTGAGCATTTCTTGAAAGAATATCAAGCTGGACGTACCCCAAATCCCGATATTCTCTGTAATAAAGAAATTAAATTTCGTGCTTTCCTTGATTATGCACTGACCTTAGGTGCTGATTTTATTGCGACTGGACATTACACGCGTCGTAGTGACGTAGTCCAAAATCAATCTGGCGAAAATGTAGCTCAACTGTTACGTGGCTTAGATCACAATAAGGATCAAAGCTATTTTCTCCATGCTGTTCATGGTCGCGAAATTGCCAAAACCTTATTTCCAGTGGGTGAATTACTCAAACCCCAAGTTCGCGCAAAAGCCGAATCATTAGGATTGTCTACCGCTGCGAAAAAAGATTCGACGGGTATTTGTTTTATTGGTGAACGCCGCTTTAAAGACTTCCTACAACAATACTTGCCAGCGCAAAAAGGTGAAATTGTCACTGATGAGGGCCGCGTCATTGGTCAACATGATGGACTGATGTATTACACGCTCGGACAACGTGGCGGCATTGGCGTTGGTGGTTTAAAAGACCAAGCCGAAGGCGCATGGTTTGTGCTGGCGAAAGATTTAGTCAAGAACCAACTCATTGTTGGTCAAGGTCATAACCATCCGATGATGCTCAGTACCACGTTATGGTCAGAGCCAATTGACTGGGTACAAGGCGATGCGCCCGTCAGCTTCGATAAACCATTGCGATGCACTGCAAAAACCCGTTATCGCCAAGCTGATCAAGTGTGTAGTGTATTTATGGATGACGAAAATCAAGGTGCAGTTAAAGTCGTATTT